>JAUZQP010000099.1 GCA_030950965.1 Mariprofundaceae bacterium | reverse complement strand
AACATGGGACTCCCTCGCTACGGTCTCGATGGTCAGACAGCGTCCTAGGGGGCTGTCTGAAGGTAGAAGGACCTACTGCGAAATGCCCATTTCGGCCATGATTTCCGTCTATTTTCGTCAAATAGACCCTGTTATTCGCCTTAAATAGCCGAAAATCATGACTGAAAATGGGAATCCCTCGCTACGGTCTCTATGGTCGGACAGCCTTTTAACCTGAATGGTTCATAAATACTGTCGCACCCTTGGTTGCTCCTTTGCAAGGAAAGCTTTTACGCAATCATCACGACGATTTATGAATAATTCAGGAGCCACTTGCAAAAATCTGGGTGGATGAGTTGCAATCCCACTTCGCGTTCATTTTCGAGGAAGAACGAGATGCATGGTGGTTCCATGGATCGAGTTTTGACTTGGGAATGAGTCGAAGTGGGGAAGCAAATCGCCGCTCACGATTTTTGCAAGTGGCTATCAGGTTAGAACGATAGGGATGAGAGGTAGCATGGATGGTTCAAAGCGATAAAATAGAAGAAATTGAAACGCTAGCGCCAGCATCGTTGGTAGCAGCTATTGATATTGGTTCCAACGCGATGCGGCTGCGAATCGGTGGGCTTGATGCCGATGGTCAAACCAAGTTGGTCTATTATCAACGCGAAGCGGTGCGCTTGGGTAAAGACTCTTTCACCACAGGTGTGCTTTCGGAAGCAACGATGGCACTTGCTATGACAGCATTTGAGCATTTCCGTGATGCCATTGATCGTTACCCTGTGGCATGTATTCGAGCGACAGGCACGAGCGCCTTGCGCTCTGCCAGCAATAGTGCGCTACTGATTGAGCGCATTGCACAGCAAACAGACATTCGCATTGAATTAATTTCGGGCGAAGAAGAGGCACGCTTGGTGCATACGGCGATTCAATACGCCATGCCTGACTTTAATCAGAAAAAAGCTTTATCGATTGATATTGGCGGTGGCAGCGTCGAAGTATCCTTGTCCGACCAGGGGGATATTGTTGCCCTAGAAAGCTTCAAAATGGGGACGGTGCGTTTATTGGAACGTTTCTCTAATGCCCGCAATGAAGCAGCGTTAGCGCGACTGGTCGAAGAGTATGCAACGTTTATGCAACGCAAAGTCAAAGAAGAGATCCTTGATGCCGAAGTGGATTTTTGCATTGGAACGGGCGGTAACATTGAGTGTATTGGCTCGTTAGCCGTTGATCTATTAAAGACCGACTCCGCAACGGATATGAGTTACCACGACTTAAAGCAACTGGAAAAAATATTACGCAGCATGGATTATCAGCAGCGAGTAGATGAACTGGGGCTGCGACCTGATCGCGCTGATGTTATTATTCCTGCACTGCTGGTGCTAAAGTCGGTCATGGCTCTGGTGAAGCCTGCACGTTTGCTGATTCCCTGCACGGGGCTTGCTGAAGGCGTGTTGATTGATTTATTGCGCAGGGAACAGGGGACGAGTAAAAAAGCTTTGCGGCGCCAAGCTGTGTCATGGGCTATTGCCATGGGGCGGCGTTTTCATGTGGATTTGAATCATGCTCAGCATGTTAGTCATTTAGCCAGAATTTTGTTTGATGAATTGGCTGAAGAGCATGGCTTATCACTGCGCCACCGTTTATTATTACGTATTGCTGCCCTGGTGCATGAAGTAGGGATTGTTATTCGTAGCGATGGTCACCATCACCATGCGGCATATATTTTACGCGCCACACCAATGATTGGTTTGACTGAGGAAGAAAAAAACTGGCTCGCCGTAATTGTTCGTTTTCAACGTAAAAAAATGCCCTCTAAAAGCAATGATTTTTACGCCAGTTTACCCGATCACCAACAACGCCAGCTTGATGCATTGGTACTGTTATTGCGCTTATCTATGGCCATGAATAAAGAACGCAATGGCGATGTGCAAAGCATTATTGTTTCCACGCAACACCAACAGTTGCTGGTTCAAATATGCGGCACAGGCGACTTGCTGTTGGAGACTTGGGCGGCGCAAAAGCAAGCGGTTCATGCCGAAGCAGTATTTGGACAGGCTATGGTGATTGAAGCTGTTGCCACCCATGGCTGAATTATTATTTCGTCTGCGTTATGTGCCTGATGAAGAATCAAATGCTATTCGTGAGTTGTTGGTTGATGCTAATATCGACACCTACGAAACTACCGTAGGTAGCTGGGGCTTAGGTATGGCAGCGATTTGGTTGCATAATGATGCACAATCAGCCACGGCTCATGCCCTGCTCGATGCCTACCAAGAGCAACGCAAACAAACACCGTTACCGCCGCCAGTCAGTCACTGGCAACATTGGCTAAGCCATCCGTGGCAAACGCTGTTGTTTTGTTTACTTATTGGCTTCGTATTGTTTGTAACGCTTAGCCCTTTTCTTTTCTCTTTTTAACGCACATGGCATGCTGCCACCCCGAGCAATGGAACATGCTTGGCAAGGCGCGTCATAAAGACATCTGTATTTATGTAATTATTCACACCCCCTCTGTTTTTTCGCCATCAAGGCGAAAGCGCGCAGTTTACGCTTGGGTAAATGAGCACTTTCAACGCAGAGGGCGGAAAAATCAGTGGGGGGAGTGAATG
>JAUZQP010000098.1 GCA_030950965.1 Mariprofundaceae bacterium | reverse complement strand
CCTCAAACTAAAATCACTACCCATAAAATATTGGCTGGCACGACTGCTATCACTGCGAATCAAACGTTTACCGAAGGCTGGTCAATAAATCTGGCTTGATCTTACCTGTTCAGGCTGTTGTTCGACCAATAAACTCACGCCGCTTACCTCTTCGGGGTAATCAAACACAAGAACAAAGCGTGCGGTTCCATCCTCATCCAACCGTGAAAAACGACGCACCGAGCGCACGTCGCGATGACCGTGTTGATCGATCAAAATCATCGTTTGCTGTTCAAAAACATACGGGTAATACTGATGTTTCTGCAGTGAAGTTAAAATAATTTTATGCCCTGACCAATCCGCAGAATCTGCGCCAGTCTGCACCTCGGACGCGCCAATCAGCATGGCAGACAGCAGCAAAACTGTAATCATTCACACCCCCTCTGTTTTTTCGCCATCAAGGCGAAAGCGCGCAGTTTACGCTTGGGTAAATGAGCACTTTCAACGCAGAGGGCGGAAAAATCAGTGGGGGGGTGTGCATGGTTACGCAAAATTCGCCATGTCATGGTGTCTTCATACGATGTTGAATATTAGCAGCAATACGATGACTTAAATCTTCCAATAAACGGCTCATCGCTGCCACAGTAGCATCAAAGTTCCCCTGCTCTAACACAGGTGGGCTGCGCAAAACATTACTTATGGTGATGGTTTTGGGTGGATTAACACGCTTATCACTCACGCTCCAATGCGCATTCAAAATCACGCGTTGCTGGGCATCACGCTCAAATTGGACGATCTCAATATCCACCCGAAACTCCGTCCGAAGTCTCGGCAATTGGGGGATGGTGGTGATGTACGGTGAATGCAGCAACGTCATGAGGTTTTGCGATACGGTGCGCATAATATTCTTGCGTAAATTCCCCCCCCACTGGTCAAACTCTGCCATTTTCATACGGTTTTCGTTGCTACGAAATACAATTTGTGGGCGGTCTAAATACTGTGGCAATGCTAAAACATTGATTTCCACCGCTGTATCACTCATGGCTTTAACCTGATCGGTTGCAGGCAATGCCGATAACAAATAAAATTTGGTGCTTGATACCGAGCTGGCACAGCCCATAAAGAGGCATAACATCATAACAAAACTTAGTTTAATAAACATGTATCACTCCTCTTTTTTGCCGTAAATAATAGCATCGGGATTACGCTCTAATACATCAACCAGGACTCGAACGGAACGTGCCATCTCAGCCACTTCCACCATCATCTGTTGCACGCGGTATTGCATCGGTGCTTGAGGGTCGAGTAATTGATTCATCAGCTTGAGCGTTTGTTCGCTTTGCGTAATGGCTGCGCGTCCTGCAACAATCGTTTGATTGATGTTCGTCGCCATGCCATCTACTTTAGGGTTTAAGTGTTCTAACATCGTGTGGAATAATGCAAGGGTATCACGTGCTTGAGTCATGGATTGACGCAATTCAGGCGCGTGAACGAGGGCGTTAGTACCCTCTAAAATAGCCACCACTTGACTACTCATCGCATTCAAATCCAACGCCTCTATTTTATTCAAAATACTCTTCACCGATGCAGTCATCTGCGCCATGTTCCCTGCAACCGTGGGTAGCTGCGGGTAGTCGCTTTCATAACTCAGCAGGTGTAGTGGAGTAGCAGGCAGCATATCCAAATCCACAAACAACTGACCTGTAAGTAAGCTCCCTGTTTTTAACTGCGCTCGCAAGCCACGCTCAATCAAGATTTTTACAACAGCATGCGGATCTTCTTGCGTGTCACGAGCATGTCGAGAAACAATCCGCTCTGGCTCCAACTCAATCAACACGGGGATGTGAAAGCTGGTATCCGTAGCATCAAATTCCAAATGTATATCAGCTACGCGCCCCACTTTGATCCCTTTGAGCTCAACTGGCGCGTTGACCTCCAAGCCACGAATAGAGCCGTCAAAAAAGGCAACAAACAATATTTTTTGTGCAAAATCGTGTTCGCGTATCGCTTGACGACTTTCGTACAGGGTGAAAACCAAACCATCGATGTCATCTGCCGCAGTGTTCACTGTCGTGGGCGTTTCAAAAGCAATGCCACCGAGCATAATCGACAACAGTGATTCGGCACGCACATGCAAACCTTGTGTGCTCACTTCAACATCCATACCGCTCGCGTTCCAAAAATGCGTATTGCTATGAATCAGCGTATCATACGGTGTTTTAACAAAAGCATGGACAAACACACCTGTATGATCATTCGCCAATTCATAACCCAACACTTCGCCAACCTGAATACCTTGGTAATAGAGGGGCGAGCCATGATCAATGGAGCCCAAGCGTTTGGTGATCAGCGTTAATTCTTTGCCTTCCATCGTGGCTTTAACGACAGGCGGTGATTCAAGTCCTACATAGTCACGCCATGGCGCACCTTCGCCAGGTTCTAATTCGATGTAAGAACCCGATACCAAGGTAGCCAACCCCGATACACCCCGGATGCTTAAACGCGGCTTTACCACCCAAAAATGGCTATCGCGCCGCAAAAAAGGTTCAGCCTCACGCGACAATGATGCATGCAAGAGCACGTGAGAAAAGTCTTCGCTGAAGCCAATGGATTTTACCACGCCAATTTCTAGGTCTTTGTATTTAATGCGCGTTTTACCCGCTTTAATGCCTGCGGCATTTTTAAACACAATCGTCACTTCAGGGCCTTGTTCATGCAGTGTTTTAAATACCAACCAACCGCCAATAAGAAGTGTCAAACAGGGCAGTAACCACACCAACGATGGCACACGTTGTGTTTTAACATGGGGGTGAGGAAGCGAATCCAGTGTTGTCTGGCTCATGCATGATCCCAGATTAAACGCGGATCAAAGCTTTGAGCTGCGAACATGGTGGCTACCACCATCATGGCAAAAAATGATGCGCCAAATTCTGGGGTAACCGTGGCCAAGGCATCCAAATTAACCAGCGCAGCAAGCATCGCAATAAGAAAAATATCAACCATGGACCAAGCACCTACAGCTTCAGTAATATGATACAAGCGATTGCGGTCATGAGCGCGCCATGGCGAATGACGCTGCACACTGACCAGTAAACCCATCAATACCAGTAACTTAGTGATGGGAACGACCATGCTGGCAATAAACACGATCAATGCCAGCGGCCACATGCCGCTCTCAATCAAATGAATCACGCCGCTAAAGATCGTATTCGGTTCCCCTTGCCCCCATTGTACCACCGTCATAATCGGATAAATATTAGCAGGAATCAACAACAACAAGGCCGTAACCACCCATGCCCAAGTACGGGCTAACATATTCGCTTGGCGCAAATGTAAGCGATGACCACAACGTGGGCATGCTGCTGGTGCATCAGTCATCGGCACCAGCAAAGCACAACTATGGCAGTGCAGCAAACCACAATCACGTGCTGTTATGCCGGTGATCGTGATAGCGGGAGGCGCAGGATGCGGCCAAATCAAACGATGATCCAAATGACTGCGCGCAGCAGCAACAGCCAGTACCACCCCCATGAAAGAAAACAGTGCAACACCAGGAACAATGGTTGCCATATCCATCAGCTTCACTACAGCCAACAGCACTGCCAACATAAACACGCCCAACATACTCCATGGCTGCAACATCTGTACCATGCGATAGACCAATCCGCGCCACGGTGGAATACGCCCCCAACGCAAAGGCAGTAGCAAATAGAGCATCGCAACCATTAACCATAAAGGGAAAGCAATACTGGTAAGGAATACCAAAACAGCCAGCCCCTGCATATCCATACGGTAAAGGGTGAGCACGCCAGAGATCAATAAGTTTTCTTCAGCTATACCATTGAGTTTTAGGGTTAAAAAAGGGTAGGTGTTGGCGATAATAAACAGCATTAAGGCTGTTAGGTTTAATGCCAACACACGATTAAGGCTGTTATGGGTTTGTTGGTACAAGACTGTACCGCAGCGCGCACAGCAAGCCTTGCCGCCATCAGCCAGCGGGATAATACGATGTAAATAATCGCAGCTATGACAAGCAATCATGTAAACGTTGGACAGCCTTCTAGCCGCCCGATACTTTGGCTGCATGACCTTCGCGCTCCAGCAACGGCAGTAGAGCCTCACGCTTATCACCCTGAATTTCAATGCAGTCACCTTTGATCGCACCGCCTGTTCCCAGTTGTGACTTTAGTTTTTTTAATAACACTTTCAACCCCTCAGCATCCAGCGTCAAACCAGTGATAATACTAACGCATTTACCACCACGCCCTTTACTTTCGCGATGCACACGAACGCCAGCCTTATTCGGGTTGCGAATGGCAGAGGCAACATTATTTCGTTGTTTTTTTGCTGGCCGCCGCTGTTTTTGCATCGGCTTATCCATCATACCTTGCTCGGTCGAGTACACCAATCGGCTGTCGTCGTTCATTATTGTCTCCTAACCATCACTGTTGTATCCTGCCTAAATCCTAGGGTAAGTTTATTTTAGAAAAATATAACTAACTGATAATTAAGGAAGTTATATTTTTCCATGTCGTATTTACCTAGGAATTTAGGCAGGATACGGTTTGATATTGATCCTGAATCATTACATGAGAAATGCCATAAGAACAGTGAAGCGTAGGTTGGGTAGAGCGAAGCGAAACCCAACATAACTCCGCTCAACCATTCAAACCATTGCCATGGTCAACACAACACCGTTTAAATCAATGGTGTATGTTATTCGTGTATGGTGTGTATGGGGGGCGTGGCATTTGTGGGTGCGTGGTTGTGTTGGGTTTCGCTTCGCTCTACCCAACCTACGTGCTGATAATTAAGGAAGTTATATTTTTCCATGTCGTATTTACCTGGGAATTTAGGCGGATACAAAAAAAGGAACAGCAAGTTCTTGCTATAGGTAATGATAAAAAATGACATAACGTTGCACTTTACTGATGACAAATGGGTAATCATCGGCTGTTGTTAATGAGCAAGTAGAATGAAATTGATGGAGATATTGGGAGATTTAAAATGTTAAAGTTTTTGATATGTTGTTTAGGCTTTATGCTAACATGGATACCCATGCAAGCCTGCGCAAGTGATGTTTTTATGACAGATACTGTTGCCTCATCATTGGTCGGGGATATTTATACAAGTGTCTCACCCTATAATCTATGTTCCACTGATAAGGCTGTAAATGCGGACGTTAAAACACATGTGGAAAGTGCTATTGCACGATATGTAACCGATGCGTCCACGCAAAAATCTTTATTGCAAGGGGTTCAATCGGCATTTGTAAACGGATGTCGTTTCACAGATGTTTATAGTTCTAAAAAATTCATCCGCGAAGCAGTGCAACTTGCACGAACAAAACCAGTAAAAGATACAGCTGATGATGTTCAACCAAAAAACTCCTCCATAAGCTGTTCACTTCAGCACACTGCAATTACAGGTGGTACGATTTCTAAAGCTACAATTTCTAAAGCTGTGGTTATTTACACGTTAGACGATAAGGAACACACAGAAAGCATCACTGACGGAACTATTGAGGTTAAGGATGCAACGATTATAACGGGTGAAGTCACAGGTGGTACCTGTTCCAAAGGCACAATCAAAGGGAAAGCTTTGAACGGTGCAACCATTGAAGATACAGCATTTACAGCCTCTAAACTTACGAATGTTAAGCTATTAAACCGCGACACATACACCAGTGTAAGTCTTTTGGATGTTTCCTTGAAGAAGGCAACCATTGCAGAAACTGATATTGGTGAGACGAAGAAAAGCGACACACTTCCTGTTTCCACTGAGTCAAAGAACATTCCTTATGCTGGTGATCTTGTTCAATTCAAGGTGGATGTACCAGGGTTTCAACCCATTGGCTCTACGAGCAATACAACCGTGACGGGGAACGAAGGTAGTTGTTTTCAGGTGACTCGTGATGTTGGTGTGAATGAATACCTTAACAATAAATCCCCCATGTTGATTGGTCATTTTGTTGATTTCAAAGACGATTGGCGTTTTGATTGCAACAAATCCGATTTACCAACGAATATAGCCTATATTGTAAGGAAAGACACCGTTGCCGATTTTTATCAACGTTATCGTTCAGGCTGGGTGTATGGTGTAATGGTTACCCCCTTTAAATTCATCCCTGCATTCAGCCGTACAAGCACGGGGGCAACTGTTGGGCCTTACGTCGGTCTCCGCTTGTATGATAGCCAAGGACTTTCCACATCGCTTGCTATTTCTGCTGGGTTAACATCAGCACAAGTCACATCTACGGCTGGTGATAAAACCAATTTAATAGGTACATCCTTGGCCGTTGCCTACCTTGTTAACATCAAGAGTTCATTCAATGTCGGTATTTTGGTTGGAACAGACCTATTCGAAAAGGGTGTTACTCGTCCCGATTATGCAGGCAAAGCATGGATTGGTGTAAATATCGGTTATGCATTGGATGATTGAGTGTTAAGACATGAGTACGGGTGAACATTCGCTCAATAAAAATGGCAAGTACACCTTCCAACCCACTATTGGTGTAACCATCACCCGTGAATTTTTTCAAGATTTATTAAAATAGGAGTAAACCATGATAGGGAAAACAACCAACAACCATCAGTTAATCATGCATTCAGATTCCCCTGATATTCGTGATCATTGGTATGAACCATCCTTGATTCAGTTGAGTGCTGAAATAAAGAGCCCCAAGGATCTTACGATTCTCGACCAAGGCAGCGAAGGTGCTTGCACAGGTTTTGGTCTCGCTGCGGTAATCAACTTTCTCAATAAACAACGTGGCTCCGATGTGCAAGTCAGCACGCGAATGTTGTATGAGGTGGCGCGGCTGTATGACGAATGGCCAGGGGAAGCATACCATGGTTCAAGTTGTCGTGGTGCAATCCGTGGCTGGGAAAGTACAGGAGTCTGTGAAGAAGATCTTTGGCCGTATGTTGCTGGTGACGAGGACAGTACGCTTACCGTTGCGCGAGCGAAAAATGCCCGTTCCAACACCCTTGGCGCATATTACCGCTTGCGGCATAACATTACTGATTTTCACACCGCACTGAATGAAGTGGGTGTGCTGTATGTATCAGCGCAACTGCATTCAGGTTGGCATGGCGAAGCCATCGGTGACGATGGGATTATTCCGCTGCAACAAGATATGATTGGTGGTCATGCTTTTTCGATTGTCGGCTATAACCAACAAGGCTTTTGGGTTCAAAACTCTTGGGGAGAATCATGGGGTAAGCAGGGCTTAGGTTTGTGGTTGTATGAAGACTGGCAGCAGCATATTCAAGATGCATGGGTGTTACGTCTTGCGCTGCCTACGCCCCAAATTTGGCATCTGCCCACTTATGCTGACGCTCATACCCATCAACAAATAGCGCGTGCGCCACGCCAGTGCGAAATTTTAGGTCATTATGCACATATTGATGATGGTAACTTCGATACAAAAGCTCCTTACCCCAGCTCCTTGGCATCGGTGAAAGCAACAGCAAAAGTCATCGAAGACTCCACGAACTATCAACATATTGTACTGTATGCCCACGGAGGTTTGAACAGCGTAAAAGATTCAGCCAAACGCATCCGTGCGATGAAAGAGGTGTGGAAAGCCAATGGTATTTACCCTTTTCACTTCATGTACGACACAGGGATTATGGAAGAGTTGAAAGATGTGGTCTTCAGACGTGAGGGTTATTGTAAAGAGCGTGCTGGAGGTTTTTTTGACTGGACGACGGATAGACTACTGGAAAAAATACTGCACACTGTGGGACGCGCTTTGTGGCGAGAGATGAAGTCTGGCGCAACCCAACCGTTTTGCGATGCAGAGCATGCTGGCTCTCAAACGATTGCGTCATTACTGGCGGCGGCACAACATAAGGGACTAAAAATTCACATTGTAGGGCATAGTACAGGCGCGATTTTGCTGGCAAACCTCGTGCAACGGGCGGCAATGCTATTCCCCACCATGCGAATCAGCACGGCGACGCTTTTAGCACCAGCATGTACGGTGGAGATGTTCCACAGCCACTACCTGCCACGCTTAAACCATGATGGTTTTGGCATTGACCAACTTTCGATCTATGCCTTGACCGACAAACAAGAGCAAGATGATCATGTGGCTCAGATCTACAGAAAATCATTATTGTACCTTGTTTCTAAGTCGTTTGAAGAGCAGACAAACGCACCGATATGGGGGATGCAACGCTTTGCCAGTCAAATTCCCCCACTGGCTGTGCCGCATGAGTTTGTTTATAGCG
This sequence comes from Mariprofundaceae bacterium, assembly GCA_030950965.1. Taxonomy (GTDB): domain Bacteria; phylum Pseudomonadota; class Zetaproteobacteria; order Mariprofundales; family Mariprofundaceae; genus AB-137-C09. The sequence goes on along the minus strand of JAUZQP010000098.1, from coordinate 4,171 downwards.
TGGGCGAAGACCAAGATGGTGGGCGAAGCAGGTCAACCTCACATGGCGGTTTCGACAATGATATTGCGACAATGAACGATGTATTGAAACGGGTGCTCGGCAATGCAGAAGCACGGCGCATGTTTACCAAGCGTGATTTAAATCAATTTTAGCATATACAAAACGATGGAGGATGAAATGAGAAAGATAGCGGTATTATGGTTGATGCTGGGGTCGTTGATGGTGCCCTTTGCTGCGTGGGCAGAGCTGCCTGCTGATGTTCGCAAAGACATGTATATGCAAGACTTGGTCAAACAGTTTAAGGCAGAAAACTATAACAAGGTGCTCACATATATTGATCAGTTGCGGGCATTAACTACCAGTGATGGTTTGGTGATGCCCGTGGTACTCTCCTACTTTGAAGGTAAGGCAAGCCTGGAGACAAAGGATTATATGCGTGCGCATGAAGCATTAACCCGATATGTGGAAAAAACTGGTAAAGAAGGGCGTTATTATCGCGAGTCATTGACCATGATTTTAGCTATTGGGGAACCAGATCCAATATCAGGAAAAATAAAAGGTGATGAAGCAATATTTGATGGTATAGCCTTTGTGTGGGTTCCATCGGGTGAGTTTATGATGGGCAGCAATGATGGGGGTAAAGATGAAAAGCCTGTGCATAAAGTGCAGATAAACAAGGGCTTTTGGCTGGGTAAATATGAAGTGACGCAGGCGCAGTGGCAGCGGGTGATGGGCATCAATCCGAGTACTTTCAAAGGCAATGACCTACCTGTAGAGACCGTGTCGTGGAATGATATTCAGGGTTACCTTAAGAAACTGGGCAATGGTTACCGTCTGCCTACGGAGGCAGAGTGGGAGTATGCAGCACGGGCAGGCACAACGACACCGTTTATGACCGGGCAGTGCATCAGCACAGATCAGGCGAATTATAATGGCAGTAATAGCGTCTTCTCTTACAAAGATTGCCCGAAGGGTGAGTATCGAAAGACGACGATGGCTGTGGGTTCGTTTTCACCTAATGCTTGGGGTTTGTATGATATGCATGGCAATGTATGGGAGTGGACCGCCGACTGCTCGAATAAAAGCTACACTGGCGCACCTTCCAATGGCTCAGCCTGGCTCTCAGGAACATGTGAGCAGCGGGTGTTGCGCGGCGGCTCCTGGAGCAACAGTCCGTGGAGCTTGCGCTCTGCTAACCGCGGCGGGAACAACTCAGGCAACCGCGACGGCACTATCGGTTTCCGTGTGGTTCTGTCTGCCTCTTCCGTCCAGGACTGATTTCTTCCCTTTTTTCTTTTGTCTTTTTCACTTTTTGTTTTACTCCCCCTTTGCAAAAGGGGGCTGGGGGGATTTCTTTTCACGCGAAGCGTTCGATTTTTTTCTCGTTTCCACGCACTGCGTGGGAACGAGACTGGTAGGGTGCGCTTGCGCACAAATAAAACGCATGAATCACCCACAACGTTTACCATCACGAATCAATCTATTATAAAACCCGAAACGCCAATTGGTGTGCTTGCGTGCAAAAAATAGATGGTAGAACCCATACACTTGTTCATGGATCATAGCGTTGTATGCGTTGTACCACAGTGAATCTTCATAAACGAGAAGCCAAAAAGGTGTCCGTTCACCTGCTCTTGGTTTTTTCGTCCTGCAAGGCGAAAGCGTGCAGTTTACGCTTGGATAAATGAGCACTTTCAACACAACAGGCGGGAAAATCAGGAGATGGGTGAGCGGACATCCACAAAAACAGTCTATTTTTAGGAGTTATCTATGCGCCAATTATTTACCATCATGATGGCTATGTTTTTTATCATTCCCTCTGCAACAGCCGCAGAACGGTATTATGTTAATGCTATTTCTAAGGATGCAGATTACATCACCATTAAAGATGGTGATTTCACAGCCAATATCCACTACCTCACCAAGGTGAAAATATGGTCTATTTTTGGCGAGCCCGTAGTCAACTGCTGGCATAAAATTACCGAGGTTCAATCGGTAAGCTACAAAGGCGAGTTTGTTCATAATATTCCCCAACCGGTGATTGCTAAAATCAGCATGGATGTTGATGCGCATCTATTTGATTTGGTGCACGGTAATTTTGCCGTTGCCTCTTTCATCTGCCAATCGGGTGTGGGTAAAGGGTTTGGTAAATGGGGTGATAACTTCCCTGGGTCACCCAACTGGGGACGTTTTCTTTTTAATATCGATACCTCATACGGTCGTCAATACCCTAGCGATGATGAACATTATACAAAATTTGAAGAACGGGTGAATTTTGTCAGTGCAGGCGATGCTAAAGCGTTTATAAAAAATGCTTTGAAGGTGAAATATGCGGTTACTGGTCGCTCATTCCCTGATTACCGTGGTGATTTAGGTGCTGTAAAAGAATGGTATAAAGATCAGAAAGAAAAAGATGTTTTAGCACAAAATGATGAACTCGCACGAGCAATGAAACGAGAGAAAGAGGCGCAACAAGCAGTAGCTGATAAAAACGACTTTCTTTCTGAATTAGACAACGAGGAGTACAAAAAAGTTGCGGCAAAAGAGATGGAGGGACTCGCTGCCGATGGTTCACTCGAGCCATTAAAAGCACTCAATCAGATTAAAGATACCGACCGTACACCTTGGCAGAAAAAAGAAGCCTATTTAGCAGAGATGAAAAGACTCGGCTTAGAAGCAATGATTGCAGGTAAATCGAAATACCCTGGGACTATTGCCGTCGCCTCAATACAGAATAACCAGACATTTAAGAAAAACGTGGTTCAAGCTCAAGGGCATGTTAGTAAATTTTTGGTTGGCAAAGGTGAACTCTACGCCAGCGTGAATGGTTACACGCAACAGGTTGCATTGAGTCAAAATGGTGATTTTAAATCGGCGATCGTTCTTGCCGCAGGGGCAAACACCGTGAAACTTGAGTTCCTTACCAGCAATAAAACCATTATGGCGCAAAGTACGCTCAATCTTACGTATAGTGGTAAACGCTCACGATTGCGTGCCACACTAACATGGGATGGCAATGGTTCAGATTTAGACCTTCACGTCAAAGGACCAGCAGGGCATTGCTATTTTGAGGCGAAAAATGTTCGCAATATGTCGTTGGATGTGGATAACACCAAAGGGTACGGACCAGAAAACATCTCTACATACCCTGGTTACCCTGGTAACTATAGTATTGAGGTGAAAAATTATGCTAATGGCAGAGGCAATACTGCAACGGTTTATATTTATGTGGATGAGGCGCTTGAAAGCGTCAAAAAGCATCAGTTTAGCCATGATGAAGAAGTTTGGAGCGTGGATACCATTAATTTGAATTGATGTTGTTGAATTCGGGCGGCTTACGGTTTTCTCCCTTTACCGTGGGTCGCCCTTTTCAGTGTTTCAGATGAATTGGCCTGGATAAGCTTTGTTGCCCCTCGTTCCCACGAAGAGCATGGGAGCCAGAAGATGTTGGGGTTCGCTTCTCTCACTACCAACCTACAAGGTGGTAAAGTGCCAACTACTTTTGGTAGCATATGAAGAATGCCGAAATAGCACCCCTTTTATAAGTCGAGCTGCATGATCCATTGCGTTGCTACCGAGGACGATGAGAACGCCGTATTTCTTGGGTAGAATCCCTGTTAATCATTACAATCAACAACCTGTACTTACACATCGAATTCAGCAACCTATTGACATACAGATCAACGTTTTATAATCTGAAAAATAGTGCAAGTCTGGAGGTTATCCATGCGAATTAAAGATAAATACATCAGCCCATTTACTGATTTTGGCTTCAAAAATATTTTTGGTACCTAAGTGAATAAGGATCTGTTGATCTATTTCCTCAACGAGCTTCTTTTAAAGTCAGGGGAAACCGTTGTCGATTTAAGTTATCTGTCCACCGAACAGCTGGCAGACGCAGCGACGAGCGCAAAGCAATTTACGATATTTTCACCGTTCGCGTATTTTTATAGGAGAAACAACGAATGAATTATATCTTTAAAATCAATACGTTAATTCATATTCCCCGTAACATATAAGATATTCATAATATTCTTATATATCATCCATCCTCATTCTGGTTAGGTGCGTTGCAGACTATTTAACATCAGACAGCAATCAATTAGCCCCAAAAACTGGGAGTATCCCACTCGCTTCTCCGAACCTCGTTTATAAATGCGCGAACGGTGAG
>JAUZQP010000097.1 GCA_030950965.1 Mariprofundaceae bacterium | reverse complement strand
AAACAATATAACGCGAACGCCACAGCCATTTTTCAAACCATTGTTCCATACTCTATCCTTTTAACGCGCATAACTTTCTGCCACCCTGTGCGATGGAACATCTTTGCACAGCGTATCAAAAAGCCATGGCGTTTATTGTTTAAATCACATGTTCCATGTTAACCAACAGCTACCGCAACAAGCAAGGCATCTTCATCGACTATTTTGTTGTCTATTTTGCAATACGCTGTGTTTTCTTCCACAATAATCACAGCCTCTTCTACACCTTCCATGGTGAGCAGAACCTGTTCGAGTTCCTGGGCTTCCTGTGCGTTGCCTACACTGACGGGAACAGCGCGACTGGCAAGAAAGGGTGGCTGATTCATCGTGAAGGCGACCAACAGCCATACTCCCAACAAGCCTGCCAGCACAAAGAATACCGTGGCATAATTATGCGTCGCAGGTTGGTACATGAAACCGCCCAAAACACCGCCGACGAACGCACCAAAGAATTGACTGGTGTTGAAAATGCCAATCGCCGTACCTTTAGCCGTAGCGGGTGCATATTTCGACACCAACGATGGTTGACTGGCTTCCAAGGTGTTAAAGCCAAGGAAAAAGAGAAATAAAGCAGTAACAATCATACCCAGCGAGGTACTTGCTGTTGCCAACAACACACAGGCAGTAATCAGCAATACAATAGAGGTGATGAACACCTGTTTCATTTTACGTTTCGCTTCGGCAATAATAATCAAGGGAACCATGCCAGCAAAGGCGAGCAGCATCACGGGTAAATAGAGCTTCCATTGGTCAGCTTGCGCCAACAAGTTGGCCGCAGGGTCAGCCAACAACAGGGGCAGAACGACAAACAGGGCGGTGAGCGAGGCATGCAAACAGAGCACGCCAAAATCTAGTCGCAACAAGTCGCCATTTTTCAACATGCTGGCAAACAATGCAGGCGTGACTTCACTATCGCTATGATGAACGTGGCTGGCAGGGTCTGGAACCACCCAATATAGCACGAGAATAGATAACAGCGAGAGTGCGCCCGTCAGCCAAAAAATACCGGCCACACCCACCCATTGATCGAGCAGAGGGCCCAGCACCATCGACAAGGCAAAAGAGATGCCGATAGTAATACCAATGGTCGCCATCGCTTTAGTGCGCTGCTGGTCGCGGGTTAAATCAGCCGTCAATGCAATCACCGCAGCAGCAACCGCGCCTGAGCCTTGAATAATACGCCCAATCAACACACCCACAATAGAATCCGACATCGCGGCGACGACACTGCCAATGGCAAACAACAACATGCCTGCTGCAATAACGGGTTTACGTCCCCAGCGATCCGACAACATACCAAAAGGAATTTGCAGCAATGCCTGCGTCAGACCATAGGCACCCAGTGCAATACCCACCAGTTCAGGGTGTTCCGCCGCCCCTTGCAGGCCGTGCGCGTAAGAGGAAAACACGGGAAGAATAAGGAATAAGCCCATCATCCGCAGACCAAAAATAGCTGCTAGAGAGGTGACAGCACGGCGCTCGATGCTGTCAATCGTTGTTGAACGTGTCACATGTACTCCTTCAAGTGTTATGATGCGGCGCGCATTGTAGCTGAAATAGGACGTGAATGTCATGGGGAATTTTTTACCCACAAATAGGTCGGGCTTTCGTCTTGGTGGAAGCTGACGTAGCATTCGGAGATCGGAGGTTTGCATGTTTCATGGTGTTATGACCGCATTGGTCACCCCTTTTTATCGGCAACAGAATGGTCGTTTAATCATTGACGAAGAACGTCACTTAGCGCATTTAGAGCGTCAAATTGAAGCTGGCGTGGATGCCTTGGTCGTCGCAGGCACCACTGGTGAAGCGGCAACGTTGACGATGGCTGAGCACAAACACTTGATCGACATCAGTGTGCGCCATGTTAATGGTCGCGTGGCAACGATTGCAGGCACGGGTAGTAATAATACCGAAGAGTCCATCGAACTCACCCGCGCTGCCAAAGATGCCGGTGCCGATGCTGCGTTAATCATCACGCCGTATTACAATAAGCCCACCCAAGCAGGCTTGTTGGCGCATTACCGTTGCATCCATGACGCAGTGCATATCCCCATGATTTTGTACAATGTGCCAGGACGTACACAGGTTGATTTACTACCAGCCACCGTGGCAGAGCTGGCGGAACTGAGCAATGTTGTCGGCATTAAAGATGCCACAGGTAATATGGGGCGTTTAACCCAAATGATGAACACTTGCCGTCCTGGTATGGAATTTTATTCAGGTGATGATGCCAGCGTATTACCCTTTATAGCGATGGGTGGGCGCGGCATGATTTCGGTGGTGTCCAACATCGCTCCGAAAACTATGGGGCGGATGGTTCGCAGCTTCAACAACGGTGATCTCGCCGATGCACGCCAAGCGCATAGCGCTCTACAAACCTTGTCGGAGATTATGTTCTGCCAAAGTAACCCGATCCCCATCAAAGCAGCCTGTTATTTACTCGGCTGGATGGACAATAGCCTACGCCTACCGCTCACGGTCATGGAAGGCGAAGCACTACACAACTTAGCCGAACTGATGAATCATATTGAACTGGATGATGAGCTGCGCGTGGTCGTTGATCTATAAACTGACACTGTTTATGAATGTCAGACTAAATAACAAGTGAAGGATGGGTTTATGCGAACGATAGGAATAGTCTGCTTGCTCTGCTGCCTCGTTGTACCGTGGCAGGCGCAAGCTGGCGAATCACCACAAGACACCACCATGCAAACGGAAGTAGCCTATTTATTTACTTTTTTAGGTGCGTCGGATTGCCGTTTTTACCGCAATGGCAGTTGGCATACCCCCGCTGAAGCGGTCAAGCATTTGCGCATGAAATACGACTATTTACACCGCAAAAACTTGGTACATAGCGCAGAGCAATTTATTAAGCGCGGTGCTTCAGAAAGTAGTTGGAGTGGTTTGGACTACAAAGTGCAATGCGCCAAGCAGCCCGAAGTAACAAGTGCCAACTGGTTTACCGCAGCCCTACAGCAGTTCAGAGCAAGCAAGCCCTAACCTGAATTATTCACAAATACGGTTGCCCTTTTGTTTGCATAGACTGGAGTAATGATCCATAGAAAAATCATAACGTACGTAGAGTGGATAAGGCTTTGCGCAGCCACCAACGCTTGCCTTACACTAGAAGGTTGTCCGAGAATAGAAGAACCTACTGCGGAATCCCCATTTCGGTCATGATTTCCATCTGTTTTCGTTAAATAGCCCCTGTTATTCGCCTCAAACAGCCGAAAAACATGACTCAAAATGGAAATCCCTCGCTACGGTCTCTATTCTCGG
>JAUZQP010000096.1 GCA_030950965.1 Mariprofundaceae bacterium | reverse complement strand
GAGTGTGTTCCTTTTCTATATTCACTCATCCGCACACTATAAAGACGGTGGCTAGAAGCTGCCAGCTAAAGCTGGGGGTTTTAACCCTCCCATGGGGAGACAATAAACTTACCCTAGGAGGCTGTCCGAGAATAGAGACCGTAACGAGGGATTCCCATTTTGAGTCATGATTTTCGGCGTGTGAGGCGAATAGCAGGGCTATTTAACGAAAATAGACCGAAATGGGGGTTCCGCAGTCAAGACTGCCTTTAAAGTGATTAGAACTCAACCTGCCACAAACGCCAATCATTCACGGTACGCCCTAATTTTTCACTGCGGTTAGAATGGAAAATAATGTGATGTTCATCCTTCCATGCTGGACCACCATCGCTGGCGCGAGAGGAGGAGCTTAAGCGTATCACTTTGCCACTGCTTAACTCCATGACGTACAGGGATGTAGCGCGCACGCTGCCATCACTGTCACGATTAGAGATAAACGCAATTTTATTACCATCAGGACTGAACGCTGGTTCATATTCACCATTTGGGGTATGGGTGAGGCGTTTTAATTCTGAGCCATCCATATTTTGCGACCATAAATCATAATTGCCATCTTGTTCACGCACAAAGACTATTTTGCTACCATCCGCAGAAATCGTACCATTAAAGGCATTGGGAATCATCGATAGTTGTGCGGTCTGACGGTCAAGAATGAATAAAAATGGGTGGTCAAAACGATTCTTCGTACCTGTTGCATTGTCGCGGTAACCATCTTTACGGCGGTAAAAATTAGAGTCGTAAACACGCCACATTTGACCGCGCAGTTGAAAATGCAAACTCTTGGAAAACTCTTGTAGCATTTGATTGTGGCGAATTTTTTGCATGCTGGCATCAAAACACCAAAAACGACCATCCCGCGACGCATTCAAATGATTAGGGATTAAGCTACCACGGTAGGTCATGTAATTACCCAAAGCAATATGGCGTTCGCCCTCTTTCGACCATAACCAAGCTGATACCGGTCCCATGCGGTCGCTGCTATAGCCCACGCCTGCATCCGTTGCTACACCAAAGCGAATCGCTTCATGAAGCACCGCTGTTGGCACGCTCGGATCGCTAACACTGGGGTGATTCACATGACTATGAATAACCCGAAACACATCGCCGCCACTGTGGCTGCGCGCTGTAAAAACCAACGCTTCGCCCGCAATAGAGGGGTAGGTGAGTTCATGATGTTTGTCGCCTAACAGCAACGATATCGCGTAGTGTTCCGCATCGCTACTGTTGCGCGCTTGAGCATTTATAGTCAGCCATAATGAGCAGGCAATGCCCATAATGGCACAAGTCTTCCAATTGATACGCATAGTTCATCCTTCAACGGTATTGCATCACCATGCAGTGATGGGGGGGCGGAACCATATCGTCAAAACCTTACATGGATGTGAAATTGAACGGTGAAACCTGATATTCACACACACTCCTCGATGATCGACTCTAGTCGTGCAATCATCAGCATCAACAACGTACGCTGAGGTTCAGTCCCTGCGCCGTTGCTTTCGCCTTGTTGTGCTGATTCCAATGCAAACTCTTGTAGGCTCGCCCAATGACGATGGCCGCTCCAACGAATTTCGCCAGTCTCAAGGTATTGCCCCTTGCGGTCGCACAATAACACCTCCCCAGCCTTGGCTTTGAGCTGGGTTAAGCGATGAAACCATTCCCGACGCAGCAAATGCGCTTCTCCATCCCCCCAGTCAGATGAGCGCATCGGTGCTTCAATGGCTGAAAACGGTAACAGATGAAGCACCGCTTGCATGGCGTGGAGGGCAGGTTTCAATGGTAAATTAAGTTTGGTGCTTAAATACAACGCGGGCGCCATCTGTGCCAATTCGGGCAACATAGCGAGGTTAGATGAATCCTCTTTACTTAAACCTGAACGCACAGCTTCGCGCAATAATACTAAAAAGCGGCTATTTTCGTTGCCACCAACACCCATCACCGCTTCGGTTTTACAAAAGGCTTTAAGACCGCGCCGTTGACGGTTCAACCACGTTTGATCCAGTTTTTTCACTTCGCATAAGCGCAATAGCTCTTCGGAAAATTGTAAATGATACTCTTGAATACCATGTTGGATCTGCTTCAGCGTTCGCGCATCACCATGACTGTCCTGAACCGCTGCCTGAATCGGTAGGCTGTTCAAGAGTTGTTCGCTCATCATCAACGCTTCGCACGCGCAGGCAACGGAAGTGTCCAACAACGATTGCAAGCTATGAACGCTGATAATGCCGTTGTGATTCAATACATGATTACTCACACAGGTGTGGGCAAGACTCATACGCAACGGATGTTGCTCCATTTGACTGGCTAAACGACGACGCAGGGTGGCAGGGAAATAGTCCTTTAATAACTGCCCTGCAAACAAACTCCAGTCAGCATGTTTTTCATCATTCAATGCATCATGCACACGATTTTTTTCATGTCCCAATAATACTGCCAACTGAGGCAACAGCGACAAGGTGTGATCGTCGTGCATGCCTGCATCCACACGTAAATCCAAACGACCATCGTTTAAAAGTTGCTCACGTAGGCGTACTAAGCGTGGTTGGTGGTGACGTGAATCCCATTGCGCCAGCATCAATGTGTTGGCTTGCTGGCGATTGTCGGCCAAACATTGCGCAGTCACGGCATCGGCAACGTCACGCATCAAGGTATTACGTTTTTCAAACGGCGTGCTCGCAGCATCGGTGGCAGAAAATAGAATTTTGATGTTTACTTCGTGGTCGGACATATTCACGCCAGCAGCATTATCAATCGCATCAGTATGAATCAAGCCACCCTGCTGGGCATATTCAATACGCGCATGTTGAGTGAAACCTAAATTTCCTCCCTCACACACCACACTGCAACGCAATTCACCACCATTCACGCGCACATAGTTATTGGCAGGGTCACGCACTTGGGTGTGGGTCTCTTCACTGGCTTTGACATACGTACCAATGCCGCCGTTATACAATAAATCTACAGGTGCTTTTAAAATAGCCCGAATCAATGCCTCACCAGGCATGGCATCGGCATGAATCCCCAGTACGGCAGCAATTTCTGAAGATAAAGGAATATTTTTACTGCTGCGCTCAAACACGCCACCGCCATTGCTGATGTGTTGCGTATCATAAGCATCCCACCCTGCCACGGCATGAAACAGACGTTGCCGCTCAGCAAAAGCACGCGCAGTATCAGGGTTCGGGTCAAGGAAGATATGACGGTGATTAAATGCTGCAATCAAACGAAGGTTGGGGTTGATTAACATGCCATTGCCAAACACATCCCCTGCCATATCACCAATCGCAACCACGCTAATGGGATCAACCGCTGCATCACGACCTAACATGCGGAAATGCTGCTCGGCACACACCCACGCCCCACGCGCTGTAATACCCACCACTTTATGGTCATAGCCATAGCGACCACCACTGGCAAAAGCATCGCCCAGCCAATAGTTATAGTCGGCTGATACCTCATTGGCATCATCGGAGAAACGCGCTGTCCCTTTATCGGCAGCCACGACCAGATACGGATCTTGTTGATCAAGCGTGGCAATGCGCATATTTGCTGGTGCAATGACTTGACCATTGACCAAGTTATCGGTGAGTTCTAGTAGGGCGCGAATAAAGTGACGATATTCTTGTAGCACTGTGGCAGTGTCGCTTGAGGTATTGCGAATAATAAAGCCGCCTTTTGCCCCTGTGGGTAAAATCTGACCATTTTTTACCGTTTGCGTTGCCATTAACTCCAGCACTTCGGTGCGGAAGTCATTGGGACGGTCGGAATAACGAATACCACCACGCGCCACTGCACCAGCACGCAAATGCACCCCTTCGACGTGAATGCCATGGACGAAAATCTCTCTGTATGGTTTCGGGCGAGGAATAAAGTCCAAGCTGCAAGGGGCAATTTTAATCGCCAAGGGCGCAGCTAATTCACGGCTGTAGGCATTGCTACGCAGACTGGCTAATACCATGCTTTCGAGGGCGCGGAACCAACGATCGTGGGTTAAACTACTAACCGCTTCCATGCTTTTTTTAAATAGTAAACAATGCTGCGCACTGGCTGCGCCGGGCGTACCCGGTCGGTGCATGGCTTCAAATACACGGTATAATTGAGCAGCAACATGAGGGTATTGATTCATCATGTCGGACAGAGGACCTGGCGCAGCATCGGGCAGTAATTGAATTAAATGATTCCGTAAGGTGATCAGTACTGCAATATCACGAATGGTTAAACCACCATCAACCACGAGGCTATTGATGGGGTCGTGGTCTGCCTCGTCATTTAATACCGCTTCGATGCCAGCAGACAAACGTACCAATGCCTCCTGCGCCATCGCTTCTGGTGCTTGGCAGTGCAAAGTAATCAGGTGGATTGATGCAGCATCATGACCAAAACCCACCATGCTTTCTTGTAATGCCAACAGCCCAAAGGCTTGCACGCGCTCAATGAGAACACCCAGAGGAATCGCTGTATGGGTGTAAATATGCACCATCACTTGTTGTGCTTGCATCTGCATACGTACCAAATGACGTTGCTGATCTTGAATGCGTTTACTTGCTTGTAGGTCGGCTACAAATTGCTCAGGGGGGTACAGTTCTTGGTATAAACGTGGAAGACTTTCTAGCTCGCGCAGTGCTTGGGGGATATTTAAGCGGTCGGCTTGCATCAACACATGACGTTTGGCACGGTCTTTCCAAAACACAATGCAATCTTGCAATTTTTCATGCAAACGCTGCGCCTCTGGCCATGCTGTATTACCACTCACCGCTGCAATCAACACCTGCTTGCCTCCCAAGGTGATCGCGATATGGTCGTAGTAACACAAGCCTTCATCTTGCATCACCTGACGAATATCGCTCATAATATTGGGACCGTAACGATCACGCATCATGGTCATCATTAAAAACTCAGTGGTTCCAGCATCAGGCGTGAGGCGCGCTACGGCCATCTGTGTGGGTGAGCTTAGATCGGTAATATCCTTGAGTGGTTGCAACCAGTCCTGACCAGGCACACCCAGCAACACTGGTTTGGGCATACGGTCGAACAAGGTGCGGATTTCACGACGATAAAAGCTGGAGTATTTTATCATTCGCACTTGGCACAGCGAATGCCATGTCTGCTTGAGGCGCGGAATCTCGCTGGCATTATGGTAGCGACCACTGCGTGAAAAATAACCGATAAGAATAGCTTGCTGTAATTGCTCATCCTCATGCCACGAAATACGCACCACTTCCATGCGTGAAGGGCTGTAAATATGATTCAGCATAGCGGGTAAAGAGAGCCACTCCAAGCCCGTTGTTTTTGCCGCTGGTAACTGTTCGATCTGACGGCGAAAATCAGGGATGATGTCATCAAGAACAGGGTTGTGGCGCATCAAACCTTTGCGCCAACTATGGGTAGATAAGCCATATACAATATAATGATCATCATTCATCCAATGCAACAACGCTGCTTCAATTGAATTATTTTTCATCATCTGTTGGCTGATACTGTGAATTTTTTTACGCATCAAAGGGAAGTCCTCAACGGACAGTTCAACGGCTTGAAGAATCGACTGAATATCATGCATCACATCGGCGATACTATTCACACGTTGTGTCTGATGCGCACAGTGGCTGAGTTGTTGACGATTTCCCAGTAGTGTGGCGGATAGATGAATGGCAATCAGCATAAAATTATCGTCGGCAGTATCTTCGGGTTCGGTTAAAAATAGCTGGCACTGTTGGTCATTGCAGTGCATGGCAGCAACCACCGTCTGATGACTGATCGTTTGAATGCGATGGCGTGAAAGATAATTTTTAACCGCACCAAGATAAAAAGCTTGATCGGGGCAGCGAATCATTAATATGTGGCGGTGTAAAGAGCCGTGGCTGATGGTGTGTACATGCAAAGCGACGGTAGTCTTCACAGACTCTGTCAACGGCAATAGTTTCATTGCACCATGCAACATGGCAGCCCGCAATCGGATGGGTAGCGTCCCTACCTGATATTGTTGCCCTGCTTCGTGCAGCAACGCCATTAACGATTGTCGGATTGAACGCATAAACTTCCCCTCGTGATGCGTTCAATCATCACGCATCCCAAAACAGTGAATAAAACCAAGGGGAAGCGTCCACTTTTTTACCGCTAGCGTCAAGTATTGCAAAAAAAATATCACAGAATCAGCTACTCATCCCACCCGTATCATGGGGTGAATAATTCAGATTACAAAGCTCCAGCGCAACTGGATCCTTGCCCTGCAGTACAGGCGTAGCAGTGGTCACGTGTAGCAATATTTTGTTGTTGCAGGTCTAGTGGCTTGAGTTGTGCGATATGGGTGCTGCTGCTGTGATCCGCTAAGTTCAGGTTAAGCATTTGGTTGAAATCACAATCGTACACGTAGCCTTGCCAATCAATGCTGATGAGGCTGCGGCACATGACGTGTTGAGCATTTTCTGGGCGATAGGCTTGGCGCAATAGCTGCATGTATTGTTCAAACTCTCCCCGTGATTGCAACCAGCTACCAAAGCGTTTGATCGGTACATTGGTGATGGTGAATAAATGGTTGAAATGAATGTCGTAACGTTGCTTCAGTTGTTGCTGGTAATCCTCTTCCAACTGGCTTTGCTCGGGCGGTAAAAAAATCCCTGTGGGATTGTACACCAGATTAAGTGACAAACCACTACCTAGCATGCCATAACCCAGTGCGTTCAATTGTTCTAAACCGCGCAAACTGGCTTGGAAAGCACCACTCCCCCGCTGTTTATCGACGTTTTCCTCCAGATAACAGGGCAGAGAAGCGACGATTTCCACTTGCTGTGAGGCAAGGAACTCCGCCATCTCTTCGTAACCTGGTTCATTTAAAATGCTTAAATTACAGCGGTCAATCACATGAACCCCCGCGACCCTGACGGCGGTGACGAATTCGCGAAACAGGGGGTTCATCTCTGGCGCACCGCCTGTTAAATCTAAGGTGGTGATAGCGCCCTTTTTGATGAATGCTAGGATGTCGTTCATGGTGTCGCGCTGCAGCATTTCCGTGCGTTGCGGGCTGGCAGCAACATGGCAATGCGTACAACTCATGTTACAGCGGTAACCCATGTTGACTTGGATCGTATCCAAAGTGTTGCGTGTAAGCGGTGGAAAAGTACCTGATTGTAGCAAGGGTAAACAGTCGTGCATGATTTCTCCCAAGGGAATGATTCGTATAACAAAGAAAGTACGTGGTCGTTGATCACAACTGTTTATTACGACTTCGATGCGTAGTTCTAACTAGTTCTAACTATGAACGCTTTTCACCTTGCATTATTCAGTCATGCTGGAGTAATCATTCACACCCCCTCTGTTTTTTCGCCATCAAGGCGAAAGCGCGCAGTTTACGCTTGGGTAAATGAGCACTTTCAACGCAGATGGTGGGGAAACCAGTGGGGGGAGTGAATGGTTACACTCAGACTATACTTTTAGCGGCAAGCTTATATGTTTCCCTTTTTCATTGACTAGGTTAGGAGGTAGATCTTGAATATCGGAGGAACACTGATTGCGGGTGCGGCGGCTGGTGCGTTGCACGGCACGATGGCTGTACCAGGTGATAAATCCATGTCACACCGCAGCATTATGTTGGCAGCACTGGCTGATGGT
>JAUZQP010000095.1 GCA_030950965.1 Mariprofundaceae bacterium | reverse complement strand
CACCCAAGTGCCGCTTTTCGCCCACACTTTGTTGCGTGGTGGAATCTGTGGGTAGGCTACCAAAGCTACACCGCCATCACCAAAGTCAGCCAAGCAAATCGCGCCCCAAGTACCTGATTTTTCTGGCTCTTCACCTTTGATGTCATGTACAATGTTATGAACTGTTGCTGTTGTCATAGATTCAATCATAAAGCCTGTTTTAGGCGTACCCACAGGTATTGGTGTCGCTTCCACGGGTGGAATTGCCACAATCACCCCCGTACCAAAGATGTTTTTAAACGTAGGGTTTTGCTGGTATTCGTTAATCGCTACAAAACCCATCGGGTTCACCAAGCCTTCGCAGTTAGCGACAGGCCCTACACCACGGAATGGCGGCATTAACATGGCAAACTTATGATCCAATGAGCCAGAGGCAATAACTGCACCATGACGATCGACCTCTTCATAGTCGAGTGTGTGCTCATGGACAGCATTAGTTTTGCAGTTAGCGATAAATTTAATATCACGCTTGCGCATTTCGGATTCCAATAAGCCTTTGGAATCTTCCACGCCGCCTAAGCCCAGGTGCCCAATATAAGGCTCGGGGGTGATAAAAGTCATCGGAACTTTGTCGCGAATTTTACGCCGCCGCAACTCAGTATCCAAAATCATCGCGAATTCATAAGCCGGACCGAAGCACGACACACCTTGCACCGCGCCAACGACAATCGGTCCAGGGTTTTTGCAAAATGCTTCAAAAGCATGGTACGTATCCACTGCATGATCGACATGGCAAATGGAATGTGTATGACCTTCGGGACCCATGCCTGGAACCAACTCAAACGCCAAACGCGGCCCCGTTGCAACCACAAGGTAGTCATAATCCAAATGCTCACCATTACCCAAGCGTAGGCGGTTTTCATCAGCAAGAATTTCATCCACACCACAGGATAAAAAGTTAATCCCCTTCTTGTTTAAATAGGGCGAACATTCAAAACTGATTTGCTCTTTATTACGCCAACCGATAGCAACCCACGGATTGGATGGTGTAAAATGGAAATAATCCACATTGGATACCACTGTCACTTCGTGACTGCCACCCAGCTTCTTCAATGCCTCTTTCATTTCATAGGCTGCGGGCATGCCACCAATTCCCGCTCCCATTATGACTACATGTGCCATATATTCATCTCCTTCGCGTATAATGTTGTATTGCATATACTTGGATTAGCAGGGCTCAAGCCCTTTAAGGTAACTCGCAATAAATAATTTACCAAAATCGCGCAGGATTTTTGTTCAGCATCAAGGCGCAAAAAGCAAAGCATAGCTCGCTATGTAAGCTTTTTTGCAACGCAGATACTGGGCAAAAAGACAAGGGAGTTTGGTAGATTATTTATTGTGCGTTACCTAAGCATCACGAAATATTCGGCGTGATAACCGTTAAGCTGAATAATTCAGCTTGTAATATTAGCCTTTTTTAGCGCAAGTTTTGCAGGTGTTGAGTCCCAAAATGCTGTATAGCATACAATTCCTTGTAAATGCGGTAAGTAAAGGAACTACACCAATCCAACCCCAAGGATCAAAATAACCAGACAAGGCACTAAAAATCAATGCCATGCCAATAAATACACGAATTGCGCCATCAGCGACACCTACATTATTTTTAAACATCATAAACTCCTAAAGTAACTCAGCTTAGGTAAGGGCAACTGCCCGCTCCAGCCTTGAATTCATTTTTCGATCATGCCTGCATAGCAGGAAAACTGCTTATTATGGACATTTCTCCACAGGCTGCCCTGCTTGAATCCACGCCATAATGCCACCTTCAACATTGACTAGCTGCGTGTAGCCCTCGTGTTGTGCCAACCATTGCGCTGCTTGTGCCGAACGCATGCCAGCATGACAGAGCATATACACAGGCTGATCCTGCGGTATTTTGTCTTTCGCGTTAGGAATCCCCTGCAAAGGAATATGCAGGCAACCAGCAATATGCGCTTGGGCATATTCATGCTTTTCACGCACATCAACAATCAAACAAGGTGCGTCGCTTTGTTGCCCTTTTAACCATAATGGTAACAGTTCTTGAACGCTAATAGTGCTGTACATTTTTACTCCTGAGGGAAGCCGTGGTCACGCCAACCGCTCATGCCCACGCCCATGTTTTCGATGCGACTATAACCAGATTTAGCCAATAATTTAGCCGCTTTAGCAGAGCGCGTACCCGATTCACAATAAACATACACCTGTTTATCGGTTGGCACCTCTTTGATCCGTTTTGCTAATTCTTGTATTGGGATATTGATTGCGCCTGGTACATGACCTGATTGGTATTCTTTCACGGTGCGCACATCAAGGAACTGAAATGGGATCGCAGATTTATCCCCTTGTTCCCAATGTTGGTGTGCATGTTCGATATCCGCATTTTCATAGCCTTCGGGGGTTACTTCACCCATGCCACATGCTTGCACAGCCAAAGGTAGAGCGAATAGCATGGTGATCATCATTAATTTTTTCATATAATATCCTTATCGTTTTATGGGTAAGCCAGCAGTATCCCAACTGCTTAAACCACCTGAAAAATTATACACGTCAGGATGCCCTGCCTTGGCTACTTTGGCAGCAGCACTGGCAGAACGCATGCCCGAAGCACAAATAAACACCACAGGTTTATCTTGCGGTATGTTGTTGGTCTGACTATCAATTTTACCCAAGGGTATGTGGCGTGCTGAGTTAGGGTGACTGGTGTTCCATTCACCCAATGAACGAACATCAATCAAGGTGTGTGGCGTGTGGCGAAACTTTAACCTGAATTATTCATAAATCGTCGTGATGATTGCGTAGAACCTTTGTTTGCAACGGATGCCTTGCTGGGAGTAGCGTACCAATGGATACGCTCGACTAGCAGGGTATTCGTTGCAGACAAAGGGGCAAGCAAGGGCACGACAGTATTTGTGAATAATTTAGGTTAAATAGTCCCCTGCATCCATCGACTTCACTCCAGCCAAACGTGGTGCAATCAAACGTTGCCACAACATCCAGCCGATAATTAATGTGCCTGCGATCATCAGCACATTGGCTTGCAACCATGCCGCCATTATTTACTTCGCAGCACAGCAGGAACGCATGCCTACTGCTTTCAGAATGGTTGACATCAAACACCAATTGGTGATGCCTGATTGGAATAAGTTAACACCGACAAATAGGGTGAACCACAACCATGTTGGATGCATTAAATCCACGCCGTTATACCATGATGATAAAAACACTGACAGCATGATAAAGCCCCCAGCAATGATGTGAATGGTGCGTTGAATCGTCATAGACTTACTCCTTCCAGTGTAAAGTTGCACCATTAGGGCGCGGTAAAGTAGGGAATGTAACTTGTGGCTGTTCACCTGTAAGTGTGATTAAGAAAGCGACAATATCTTGTACATCACTGCTCTTAAGCTCAATGTTGAGCTGCACCTTTGCCATAATTGTTACGGCTTCAGCCAGTGTCGCGGCAGAGCCATCGTGAAAATAGGGTGCGGTTAGGGCTATGTTACGCCATGATTGCACACGGAACACATGGTCATCTTCTGCCTTGCCTGTAACCGACTTCAAACCTTCATCATCACCATAGGCGAAATTCATAAAATCATTGTTAGTGAATAATGCGCCACTGTGACAAGAGGTGCAGCCGATTTCCGCAACTTTCACCATGCCACGTTGAGCAGCTTTAGAAATCGTAATTTCGCCGCGAACAAAGCGATCAAAAGGGGCGTTGGGTGTGATTAAGGTGCGTTCAAAAGCGGCGATGGCCTTTGCCATATTGTCATAATTCAGGCTATTTTCCCCGAATACTTGGGTAAATAAAGGCGTGTAACCT
>JAUZQP010000094.1 GCA_030950965.1 Mariprofundaceae bacterium | reverse complement strand
AAGCCTGTGTTGAATCGGGTAGCAGCGACACCGTGCGTCGTTTGTTGGCAGAAACACGGCAAGCCGATATTGCGATGGCTCCGTCGGGGGATATGTTTGAAATGGGTGTGCAGGTGCAAGTGGTCAAACGCGGCACCATGTTCCCCATGCGAGCAGCGCGTTTGTACGCTCTGTATCGACAATACGACAGTTTGGAAAGCATTCCCGTCGATGAACGACAGAAGCTGGAAAAAACATGGTTCCGTATGCCGCTGGAAACCGTGTGGCAACAAACAGCAGAATATTTTTCCCATCGTGACCCGAGGCAAGTCACCCGTGCCGAACGCGACCCGAAACATCGTATGGCATTGGTATTCCGTTGGTACTTGGGGCAGTCTCCTGTGTGGGCAAACGTCGGTGAACCATCGCGGCAAATGGATTACCAAATCTGGTGCGGCCCCGCGATGGGCGCGTTTAATGAATGGGTACACGGTAGCCCACTGGAAGCCGTGACGGAACGTCGTGTTGCCACCGTCGCGATGAATCTATTATTTGGTGCAGCCATGCAGCTACGCCAACAGTGTTGGCGTGCGCAGGGGCTGCATCCATCATTCGATGAGCGTGCCTTTGCCCCCTTAGCTATGGATACCATGAAGGAGTTAATCAGTTGAATAGCAGCGGAAACCACCACGCGGTCACGGAAGCCGACTTCACCCCCTTAGCCATTGTTGGTATGGGCGGTATTTTTCCGCAGGCTGAAAACCTGATGCAATTTTGGCGCAATATCCGCGATGGTGTGGACTCCATTACCGATATTCCCAGCAGCCATTGGAACCCTGATGACTCCTACGATCCCGACCCTAAAAAACCTGATCATGTGTATGGTAAAAAGGGCGGTTTTTTACCGCCTGTAGATTTTGAACCGATGAAGTACGGCGTGTTGCCTAACGCGCTGGAAGCCATTGATACCTCGCAATTGCTGGGGCTGGTGGCTGTTGAACAAGCCTTGAACGATGCAGGTTATGGTTCGACCGCTGAATTTGACCGAGAAAAGGTCAGTGTGGTGTTGGGCGTGACGGGTGCTTTGGAGCTGGTGGTTCCACTGGGTGCGCGTTTGGGTCATCCACGGTGGCGTAAAGCTCTGCAAGAGGCGGGGGTTGATGATGATACCGCGCAAGATGTGATTGATCGTATCGGCGATAGTTACACCCAATGGCAAGAAAACTCCTTCCCTGGCTTGCTCGGCAATGTGGTCGCAGGACGCATTAGCAAGCACTTTAATTTTGGTGGCACCAACTGTGTGGTTGATGCGGCATGTGGCAGCTCGCTTAGTGCTATCAACCTTGCTGCGATGGAGCTGGCAACAGGTCGCGCTGACATGGTAGTGTCTGGTGGTGTTGATACATTCAACGATGTTTTTATGTACAGTTGCTTCAGCAAAACGCCGGCTTTATCTCCGTCAGGTCATGCCCGTCCCTTCGATGCTGATGCTGATGGTACGACCTTGGGTGAAGCCATTGGCATTGTGGTACTCAAACGGTTGAGCGATGCCGAACGTGATGGCGACCGTATTTATGCCGTGATTAAAGGTTTGGGAACGTCCAGCGATGGCAGTGAATCGGCGATTTATGAACCCGATGCCAGCGGTCAACAAAAAGCCGTACTGCGTGCTTATGAGCAAGCTCATGTATCGCCCCACAGTATCGGTATGGTCGAAGCCCATGGCACGGGCACGCGTGTGGGTGATGGCATCGAAGTAAAAGCTTTGCAACAGATTTTTGGTAAGGGTCAACAACCGTGGTGCGCGTTAGGTTCGGTGAAGTCACAGATTGGACACACCAAGGCAGCGGCGGGTGCGGCAGGTTTAATTAAAAGCACGCTTGCCTTGTACCACAAGGTATTGCCACCGAGCATCAAAGTGGCACGCCCACGCGATGAATTGTTGGTAGAAGGTTCGCCGTTTTATATCAATGCGGCATCGCGTCCGTGGCTGCACAGTACAGCAGAACCACGTCGCGCTGGCGTGAGTGCCTTGGGCTTCGGTGGCAGCAATTACCATTGTGTATTGGAAGAATACACAGTGGAAAAACAGGGCTGCGATTGGGTGCAAGCGGTGCAATGGTTTGCTCTTTCTGCCGATAGTCGCGAACAACTACGCGCCAGTTTGGAAGCCATGGTGCCATCGGATGATTGGAATGCGCTGCGCCGTGTGGCCGCACAATCACGGCAAACGTTTGATGCTGCTGGCGCATACCGTTTATGCTGGGTGGTTCAACGCAGCAGCGATCAAGCCGCGCAACAGCAACGTATGCTACAAGCCCTGAGCCATGAAGAAAGCCAATGGCAAACGCCTGATGGTGCGTTTTTCTCGGCGTGTCCTTGTGATGGCGCCACCGCCGTGTTGTTCCCTGGTCAGGGGGCAACCTACCCCCATATGTTGCATGATTTGGCGTTAAACTTCCCCGCTTTTTTTGAAGTGCTGGCTGAGGCTGACCGCTATTTTCCTGCTGCTGATGATCGTCCATTGTCAGCATATATCTATCCGCGTTCGTCGTTTGATGCTGATGGTGCGGCGCAAGCTGAGGCTGATTTGCAGGCGACTGATGTGGCGCAACCAGCCTTAGGTGCGGTGTCGCTGGCAGGTTTCGCACTATTGCGTGCGTTTGGCGTACAGGTAGATGCTTGTGCTGGTCATTCGTATGGTGAATTAAGCGCGTTGTGTGCGGCAGGGGTATTGCGTCCTGATGCCTTTCACCGTCTGTCCCGCATACGTGGTGAACTGATGGCAGCCGCTGCCAATGGCGGTACGATGTTGGCGGTATTTGCACCGCTGACGACCATTGAGACGATGATTGTCGAACAGGGCTGGGATGTGGTATTAGCCAACCGTAACACGCCAGCACAAGGGGTGCTTTCAGGCAGTACATCAGCGATTGCAACGGCTTCGGCACATCTGCAAGCACATGGCATTGGCTGCAAGCAGTTGGATGTTGCCGCAGCCTTCCACAGTCGTTTTGTTAGCGAAGCAGTTGCACCTTTGGCGCAGTATTTGGACAACGTTGATTGGCATACGCCCAACAGCCTTGTCTATGCCAATACCACCGCTGATATTTACCCCAGCGACAACGATGATGCACGTCGTCTGTTAGCCGAACAATTGGCGCACCCTGTTGCTTTTGTTGATCAAATTGAGGCGATGTACCAAGCTGGTGTACGCACCTTTATTGAAGTCGGGCCACATGCGCGTCTGTCGGCGATGGTGACAGCGATTCTTGGTGATCGCGATTACCACACGGTGGCGCTGGATGCCTCGCAAGGTAAACAATCGGGTGTCTATGATTTTGCCTGCCTGTTGGCACGTTTGTCCGCTTTGGGCCAGCCTGTTGATGGTACACTGTGGGATGAAAAGCTACCGCCAGCTCCTGTAGAAGGTAAGCGAGTCTTACGCATTCCGCTTTGTGGAGCGAACCCTTTTACACCTAAACCAGCACGTCCGCCGCGTCCGCGCGCTGTTGCCCCAGCGGCAAAGGAAGTATCTGTGACTGTCGAACAGCCTAAGCCTACCGTGACGCCAGAGCCTAAACCTGTGGTTCAAGTTAGCGCACCGCCGCAGCCTCAAGCCGTACCTGTTGCGCCGCCCGTTGCTAGGGCAGCACCGATGTTGGGGCAGGGGCTTCATGCCTTGCAAGATATCCAAATTCAAACAGCCCGTTTGCACGAGCAATTCTTGAAAGGTCAGGAAGAAGCGACCCGTGCCATGATGGCACTGTTAAGCGGCATGCCACAAACGAA
>JAUZQP010000093.1 GCA_030950965.1 Mariprofundaceae bacterium | reverse complement strand
GCAAGGCATGCCCCTGCACCCCAATGTGCCAAACGTGACATCCAACGGAAACCGTCTAATTGGTAGTCACGCAGTTCTGCTTGCAAGGTCGAAGGAAGCTCTGGTTGAAAGTTTTGCGATGCCTGCAACTGCCCCAAATGACTCATCCAGCTTTTATTTTTACGCACATTCATGCCATCAAGCACATCGTCAATCGCGCCAGCAGCAAGACCGTGGAAACGACCGCCATCAGTCATTGATTTGAGTGCTGATAAACGTTTATGCAGCGCGTCGCTCAAGTTGAGAAATTGATCGTTATCCAACTTCACAAAACGACCAGGAGAAGCGTCCATCAGTTGCATTAATTGCTTTAAACCGATGACCTGATCTTCGCTGACCTGAATCTCCCCCTCCATGCTGAACCAGTCCTGCTGCTTGTGCATGGATACTTTCATCTGGGTGACATCCATTTTTTTGCCAAGGGTTATTTTTCGATCTTGCGGCCACTCTAACAGCGCGTCATCGCCGAGTTCTTGAATACCTTCGAGTGCTCCCAGTGCATCTTCAGCTTCATCGAGCAGCCAATGCCAGCCCGCTTCACTATCTAATTGTGGGGATTGGGTGAATAGACGCTGACTGAGTGCATTTTCCGCGACCAAATCACGCTCTGTTTGCAAGGTTCGTCCATCATGTTCGGTAAATACGGTCTTACCACCTTCAGCGGGGTGCGTTAGCAAGGGCGCAGCATCACCAAAAGGGCGCACAAAGCAGGATAGCTGCAAGCCATCGCCAATGGGTTGTAGCTGAATATGCAAACGTGGGTCAGCTTCTATCGTTTCGGCTGCTTGCTGACCTTCGCCACCAATAGCGGAATGCACCGTCAGCAAAGGAGCGATGGCAGCAATCCCCTCTAAGGCTTGATCTTGTGCTTGTTCTGGTACACATAGCCCCTCTTCACCCAAAATATGCGCGATATGTAACACATCTTCACTCACGTCATAAACAGTTAATCGCTGCGGTGTTTCCCACTGCAGTAATAATTGACCACTGCTATCTTCATCATCCTTTGTTACGATCTGACTCTCATTAGGCCAAGGTTCAAGGCGAATGCGAATCATTCCCGATTCACGCAACACTTGCACCACGATATGATCTTGGGTCAGTTGGAAGGGCGTATCGGCATCATTGACCAATAAATGCGGGTGACCAGCAGCAGCACGCAGACCTTGAAGCATATCAAACTCGATAATGGTTTCTCTTCTCCACCAATCGTTCGTTTCGTATTGTTCAATAGCGGCACAAATATCTTTATCTTGGGTGGTTAAAAAAGGGACGTCGGTGGCACGATCAGCATGGGGAAGTAAACGTGTTAAGGCAACTTTACGCCCTTTGCTCCAAGCACCGCTTTTGAGTATTTTTTGTGTGCGAGGTTCAATTTCACTATGTAGTACAATGCTGTTTTTTTCCTGGTGAGTGCGAAACATCCAAGTCATCCGCTCCACATCTGCGTCACTACCATGCTTATTGCCCGTGGTAGGGGAGGCAATAGCCAACAGTGCTTGCAAACTACGTTCCCAAGGCTCTTCTTTAGGTAAAAGTTTCTCTAAACTGACCCATTGCTCACTGACCTGCCTCAACTTAAGGTGGTGTAGTTTTTGCTGTATGGATGCAGCCTCTTTTTTACTTGGTTTTGAACCTTGTGACTGACTTGTAACCTGAGATAGCTGCCAAAACAACCAGTATAGTTCAGCGTTTGGAGAACTCGATTGATGCCAAGATGAGGCTTTAATTAAAAACTCTGGTTGTTTTACATCCAACCATCGGCTCAGAAGAGTTAACAGCAATACTCCCATCGCTGCATGTTGTTCTTTACGGAGGTTTTCCACTAGGAAGCTTAGGTCAAAGTCTTTCTGCATCGCCTTATGAGATAGAAACTGCTGTATACATACCAAAGGGAAGCGGTGTGCGCTTAGCACCATCTTTCGTTTAAGCTGTTTATTGATGAAGTCATGCAGCTTACCGTTCTCTTTGCATGCCAATAATGTCAGGGCATAAAATAGTGTGTCATAGGCTTGCAAACAGGTGTCGCCCTGCTTGCTGCGGCTAATAGCTGTTTCAAATGCTTGCTGGGCAACAGCATATTGCCCACGCAGCAGTGCGATGCGTCCACGGATCACCCAAGCGGGATACTCCTCTAGCAAGGCAATACGTTGTTCAGCTTGGTTTATGTTACCACGCCACAGTTGCAGTTCAGCCATAAATACCATGGCTCCGCTGTGCACCATCATGCTCGTTGAATGGCTGATCTCCTCTTCGATCTGGGGTAGAGAAAGTCCCGTGATATAACCCGCAATAGCATACTGAGCCATGCAATAAAGGAGGTGAAAACGTATATCTTCGGGTAAACTGGCACGCCATGCAGGATTAGTTGGCGCATATATGACTGTCGCATGGTTCTTCAGGACAACCATTTTAGGTTCAAAGGCTTGGCTAGGGCAACGCAGTAAAGAACGGCAAGCTTTTTCATCGTCACCATACAATGCGAAAGACCCTTTGCGTAGATCAGCAAAATCTTTACTTACACTGTGAAGGTCATACACTGATTTTAGAGCTTGATACATCGAAGCATATCGACCTTCTGCGGCTACGGTTTGCAAGATATAGCCATGCACATGGTGATAAAGCTCCATACGCGCGCCATTCATTTCGATGATACCTACTTCAACTAGGCTATTACGCCATGCAGTAGTGATGGGTGCGGTATCAAACTTCATCTCTTTCATAGCAGCCTTTAACAGGGTTAAGGTTAATGGTGCATAAGCCAGCGCAAAAACCTTCAAGGCTTCTTGCGTGATGTCGTCTGTATGGTGTAACGCTTGAATCAGATGATCACTTTGGTGGGGCATAACGGCTTGTTCCTTGGGTTAACATAGGGCACAATACTGACTTGTTTTTATCAAAAGAACAGGAGAAAAACCATAAAAAGAACCTTGGCTATTGCCGTAACCTTGTTGCTTCCTTTTTAAGACGGAACATCCTTTAACAGCAACGTGTTGAGCTGGGTGTCAAGGCAAGGATTTGAACTCAAAGTAGGGTGCGCTTGCGCACAACATTGCGTTGTAGAACCCATACACTTGTTCATTTATCACACCGTTGCAACTCTCTTTTTGTACCGCCTTAAACGGAAAGCCAGCGTGTGCACTTTAAGCTTGTATTTTTGCTCAGCATTAGGCGGATTTATTGGGCTCTTCCTCGACAAAATACAGCACGATGCCACCGATTGAGAAAAGCACGACAATTGCTAATATGGAAGCGCGTGGACTGCCTGTAAGTACGCTGACGACCCCCATTAATGCAGGGCCTAAAACAGTGGAAAACTTGCCTAGCATATTGAAAAAACCAAAAAACTCTGCCGATTGATGTCTTGGAATCATGCGTGCATACATCGAACGAGAGAGCGATTGCACACCACCCATGACCAGCCCAATCCCTGCTGCCAGCCAATAAAAATCCATCTCATCCTGCATGGTCGAACTCCAGATGCAGACCACTGCATAAACAGCAATGCAAATCAGCAGCACGCGCTTGGCGTTCCAGTGTTCACCCAGCCATCCCAACGCAATGGCAGCAGGGAAGGCAATAAACTGCGTCATCAACAAGGCGGTAATGAGTACGGATGACTTGAACCCTAGTGCTAAACCGTAATCAATCGCCATCCGTGCAATGGTATTTACACCGTCGATATACAAAAAGTAGGCTAATAAAAACAAGCCAATATGCCGCAGGTTACGCAGGTCTTTAAAGGTTCCTTGTAACTGTTTGATGCCTGCACGCGCTGCTTGCCAGAGTGGTTGACGTGGTTCATCTTTAGGATCATGCACCCACAGTGCCAGTGGAATAGTAAATACTGCCCACCACACGGCGACACTCACGAATGACCAATGGACTGCCGCGCTGGCATCTGCCATCCCCAATGCTGTGGGGTGTAGTGTCATCCAAACATTGAAGGCGAACAGCAAACCGCCGCCGATATAACCCAATCCAAAGCCCAACGCGGATACTTGGTGTAAATGTTCATGCTCGCTCACATCCACCAACATGGCATCATAAAACACATTCGCACCAGAGAAGGCGATAGCTCCGAAGCCGTACAGCAATAGGGCAATCACCCATTGCCCCTCGGAGGCGAAAAATAGCCCCGCAGTCATCAATACACCAAGTATGACAAAACTCAACAGCATGCGTTTTTTCAATCCGCCTTGATCCGCCATCGCGCCAAGTATGGGGGCAACCAAGGCGATGAGTAAGCCAGCAGAAGCATTGCCCATACCCAACCAAAATGTGCTTTCGCTGGGGAGCATGCCATTCGCCCAATATTGTTTGAAAAACAGGGGAAAAAAACCAGCCATGACCGTGGTTGCGAAGGCTGAGTTCGCCCAGTCATAAAATGACCAAGCGTAAATAGTGCGTTTGTTTTTCATGGTTATTTTCATAATCCTTGTAATCATTCACACCCCCTCTGTTTTTTCGCCCTCAAGGCGAAAACGCGCAGTTTACGCTCTGGTAAATGAGCACTTTCAACGCAGAGGGCGGGAAAACCAGTGGGGGGAGCGAATGGTTACCCATCCTTACGTTAGCAGTGGGGCGATGACCAGTGATACAATAGCCATTACATTGATTAAAATATTCATCGCTGGACCTGATGTGTCTTTAAACGGATCACCCACGGTGTCACCGACCACGACGGCTTTGTGTGCTTCTGAGCCTTTGCCGCCGTGATGGCCTTTTTCGACATGCTTTTTGGCGTTGTCCCACGCGCCGCCTGCATTTGCCATCATTAATGCCATCAACACACAGCCCACTACTGCTCCGCCCAACATTCCGCCGAGCGCGGCAGGGCCGAGCGTAAAACCCATGATGACGGGGGCTGTGATCGCTAACACGCCGGGTAACACCATGCGCTTGAGTGCCGCTCTGGTGGCAATGTCGATGCACCGATCATAATCGGGTGTGGCATTGCCCTGCATTAAACCTGGAATTTCGCGAAACTGACGGCGGATTTCGTTAATCATCTCAATCGCAGCATCGCCTACGGCAGTCATGGTGAGTGAAGCAACAATAAAGGGGAACATGCCGCCGATAAACATGCCAATCAGCACCAATGGTTCATTCAACGCCAAAGAAAAGTCTGGCACATGCAAACGAACCGTTTCGACAAAGGCAGAGATAATAGCCAAGGCTGCCAACGCTGCCGCGCCAATAGCAAAGCCCTTGCCAATGGCCGCCGTGGTGTTGCCGAGTTCATCCAAAGAGTCGGTGATTTTGCGCGTTTGTTCGCCCATCCCTGACATCTCTGCAATGCCGCCAGCATTATCGGCAATCGGTCCATAGGCATCAATGGCCATCGTGATCCCCACCGTTGCCAGCATACCCACAGCAGCAATACCCACACCGTACAAGCCACATAAGGAGGTCGAGATAAATACAATAACGCAGATGCTCAACACAGGGATCACCACGGACATCATACCTGTTGCCAACCCTGTAATCAGTACCGTGGCAGCACCTGTTTCACCAGCACGAGCAATGTCTCGTACGGGTTTGCCCGAGGTGTAATACTCAGTCACTACGCCGATGATGATACCACCTACCGAACCACTGATGACCGCCCACCATACGGTTGAGGCAATACCGCTGTACGACGTACACCACCAAGCCACAGCGATGAATAACAGGGAAGCTCCGATGGTACCCATTCGCAACGCCGATTGTGGCGAGCGGTGGCAAAATAGACGCACCAGCCCCATACCAGCAATCGAACACAATAAACCAGCAGAAGCCAAAGCAAGGGGAAAAAACATGAGTGCAGACTGTGTGCCCAATGGTTGTAAGGCTTCAACACTGAGGGTACTCGCCATGGCAATGGTCGCAATAATCGCGCCGCAGTAAGATTCAAAAATATCTGAGCCCATGCCCGCTACATCGCCCACATTATCGCCCACATTATCGGCAATCACACCGGGGTTGCGCGGATCATCTTCGGGAATACCTGCTTCCACTTTGCCCACTAAATCGGCACCAATATCAGCACTTTTGGTGAAAATACCACCACCCACACGGGAGAACAGCGCAACCGAGGATGCCCCCATGCCAAAACCATGAATGGCGTGCGCCGTCTCAGGGTCGCCACCAAAGAGAAGGTATAACCAGCCCAAGCCGAGCAAACCCAGTGCTGCCACGGTTAGTCCCATAATAGAGCCGCCATAAAATGCTATATTCAAGGCTGCTGCTGCACTGTGTTGATGTGCTGCCATCGCCGTTCGCACATTGGCTTTGGTTGCCGCAAACATGCCAAGAAAGCCAGCCAAAGCAGAGCAACCAGCCCCCAGTAAAAAAGCCATCATGGTAGCTAGCCCCAACGCGCTCATGCCGATGCATGCTGCCACCACAGCAACAAACAATAATAATATGGTGTATTCGCGCTTCAAGAAGGTCATCGCACCATGATGAATGGCCTCGCCAATGACTTGTACCTGAGCATTGCCACTGTCTGCGCGTAAAATCAACCGATACAACACAGCAGCGACCAACAAACCCACGCCACCCAGCCATAATGGAATTGTATGCATATCATCCCCTTCGATGCGTCGACCTTGAATTATTCACAGCTCCTCTGTCTTTTTGCCCTCAAGGCGAAAATGCGCAGTTTACGCTTGGGTAAATGAGCACTTTCAACGCCGTGGGCGGAAAAACCAGTGGAGGAAGTGAATGGTTACACAGCAAAAGTATGAACAACATAAGTAAAAAAACAACCGCTTGTAGCTGTTTGAGGCGATTTGTGATTCACCATGATGATTGCTTGATGGGAACAGTGGATACCTCCTAGGAGGCTGTCCGAGAATAGAAAGACCTACTGCGGCCCCCCATTTCGGCCATGATTTCCGTCTATTTTTGTTAAATAGCCCCTGCTATTCGCCTCAAACAGCCGAAAATCATGACTCAAAAGGGGAATCCCTCGTTACGGTCTCTATTCTCGGACAGCCTCCTAGCGGTAAACGCGCCCTTTGATGCTGATTTGCTGGATTGCAAAATTATCGTTATCTTGCCGAGGATTTCATCAGCTATGCAGGAGTAAATCATGCAAATAAATTCTACGACGATTCGTGCGGGTAATATTTTAGAGGTCGAAGGTGCTTTATGGCGGGTGATGAAAACGCATCACGTCACACCAGGTAAGGGTGTTGCTTGTATGCAGATTGAAATGCGTAATCTTTCCACAGGGAATAAAACCAATAAGCGTTTTAACTCAACCGAGCGTGTCGAACGTGTGATCCTGGAACAGAAAGGCATGCAGTATTTGTACAGTGATGGCGATACCTACCATTTTATGGATACGGAGAATTACGATCAAATTGCCTTGAACCGTGATTTACTGGAAGCTGCATTACCCTATATGTTACCAGAAGCCCAAGTAGTAATTGAATTCCATGGTGAACAAGCACTGAATGTTACGATGCCGCAGAGTGTGGAATTGGTCGTGGTGGAATGTGATGCTTCCATCAAGGG
>JAUZQP010000092.1 GCA_030950965.1 Mariprofundaceae bacterium | reverse complement strand
CCAAAGTTCAGGGTATAGTTTTTAATCTCAGCCACGATCAACTCCTGGCCAAGTTTTTGGCGTAATTTCCCGGTTTTCTACTTTATTGGGGCGATAGACACAACGCCATTGCGTTTCATCAAAAAAGAGCTCTGTGCGTCCAGTAACAGGGAAGTCCTTGCGCATAGGATGACCATCAAAACCGTAATCAGTCAGCAAACGGCGCAAATCAGGGTGATGGTTAAAAATAACACCGAACATCTCAAAGGCTTCGCGCTCGAACCAGTTGGCTGTGGGCCATACCTCGGAGACAGAGTCCACCCATTGACGATCATTCACCCCCACCTTGAGGCGCAGGCGTTTATTCCCGCGCACCGACAACAGGTGATAGACCACATAAAAACGGTCGGCATCAGCAGGATGACCAGGGTATTCTGACATATCCACGCCACACAAATCAATCAATTGCTCGTAAGCGCAAGACCCTTTGAGAAAGTGGCAAACATCAACAATGGATTCCCGTGTTAAACGCATGGTAGCACCATCGACGGCTTCCGTTACTTCAACGACAGCATCAGGGAATGCACCACGCACAGCCTCAACGTCAGCATCAGCAGATTGCTGTTTAACGGATTCTGTATATAAATCACTCATATCTCATCCTCAACGTGCAATGGTATTGGTGCGTTTGATCTTTTCTTGCAACTGAATGAAAGCATACAGCAATGCTTCAGCAGTTGGCGGGCAACCAGGCACGTAAATATCAATCGGCACGATACGATCACAACCACGCACCACCGAGTACGAATAATGGTAGTAACCACCACCATTGGCACATGAGCCCATCGAAATCACCCAGCGAGGCTCAGACATTTGGTCATACACCTTACGCAGCGCAGGAGCCATCTTATTACACAAGGTTCCCGCAACAATCATCAAGTCCGATTGACGGGGGGAAGCACGTGGTACAATGCCGAATCGATCCATATCATAACGGGAAGCACCAGCATGCATGAACTCCACCGCGCAACAGGCAAGCCCGAAGGTCATCGGCCAGATAGAACCAGCACGCGCTCCGTTAATAACCTTATCCACATTGGTGGTGATAAAACCCTTATCAAGCAGGCCTTCTATTCCCATTGTAGCGCCCCTTTATTCCATGCATAAATATAACCCACCAGTAAGATGAGCAAAAATAAAATCATTTCGATAAAGCCGAAAAAACCGATTTGATTCAAGACAACCGACCACGGAAAAAGGAATGCCGTTTCTAAATCAAAAATAACAAACAGAATAGCGACGAGATAAAAACGCACGTCAAAATGCATACGCGCATCTTCAAAAGCTTCAAAGCCGCATTCGTAAGCAGATAATTTTTCATCATCGGGTTTTTGCTCTGCCACCACCAGCGTCAACACCAGTGGTGCTGCACCCATAGCAAAAGCAATCAAGATAAATACAAAGATCGGGGCATATTCATTGGCAAGATATGCTGCGCCCATCGTTCCCTCCTTCCATGTCAAACCCAGCAAAGCTAGGTTAGTAAATCCAACGCTCCAGCCGGAGCAGCCCGTTTCGGCGCGGTCGGATTGCTAACAGAAAGGGCTATCAAGGGCAAGCACAGCAATAGACTCAGGATGCGGTAAATAGATATATTAAACACACATTAAGGCACTATCGCAAGCCGCGCTAAAATTTTATTTTACACTTAGAACATCATAGCTTCACTGGTATTTTTAATCCGTTAAGACTAGCTTTCCTGCCAGCGTAACAGTAAACTGTATGCCATAAAACGAGTGTATTGTGAGTGTGTTGTGAACAGAAAAATACGAGTTTTAATCGTCGATGACGAACCCCATATAAGGAAGATGGTTTCATTAGTCATGGAGCAACTTAAAACCGAGGTGGTCGGCATGGCACGGGATGGTGAACAAGGGGTGGAAATGTTCCGTGAACTCAAGCCTGACTTGGTTCTCATGGATGTGAACATGCCACGCATGAAAGGGACAGAAGCATTAAAACTGATGCATGAAGCTTCACCTAACACGCCCATTATTATGCTCACCTCATTGGTTGCCACCGATGTCGTTGTGGAATGCCTTGATGCTGGCGCACGCAATTACCTGCGCAAAGACACCCCGCCAAAAGAGATGCGCACCTTGATCCGTGAAACATGGAATGAACATGTTCGCGCCAAAAAGTCGAAGAAACAAGACTTATGAGTTGCGGGCACGACAACCCCGAAGGTCAGGCTTTTTGTTGCCAATGCGGCGCAATCCTTGCCCACCGCAGTTGTTCACAACACCACGCCAACCCTGCGACGGCTGCGTTTTGCGGTACGTGCGGTGAATCATTAACGGCACAAGAAGAGAGCTCTGGTAGCGACCATAACCCCCACTTCATACGCTTTGATTTACGGCAGATGCTGCGCGAAGCAGAGTTCGATGCCCATCAAGCGATTGCCAGCAAAGAGGTCGTCTCCCAAGAGGACATCCGTAAACTACTAGAAAAACGCCGACGGACATCATGAACCATTCATTACAAGAGCAACTGGCGCAAAAAGGCAACATCCCTGATGCCCACATGAAAAAAATGATCACCGATGCCGAACATGACATGTTGAAACTCGGCGAGTTACTGATCACACACCGCTGGTTGGATCGCGATACCGTGGGCGTAATGATCGGCGACAGTTTGGGACGCTCCTACCTCAACCTCAGCAAGACCCTGTTCAAGCAAGATGCTTTGAATACATTGACTCGCGAGCAAACCGAACACCACGGCGTGATCCCTGTCTATATGCTGGAGAACATCGTCACCCTTACCATGAGCGACCCCAATAACACCAAAAAGCTGCGTCACCTAGAACACCTGATTGGCAAGCCAATCAGCCCCGTATTCAGCTTACCTGATGAAATCCAAACGGCAGTCATGATTAACTATGAGTCATCGCTAAAAATGGATGATTTAGCAGGGGAAATCGACTTTGAAGGGATGGCACACCTACCCGTCGAAGAGCAAAGCAAAGCGCTCAATGCCTTGGTATCATCCAAACCTGTGGCTGATTTATGCGAATCGCTGTTACGCCTCGCCTTAAAAGACCGCGCTAGCGATATTCATATGGAACCCAAACAACATGAATGCCTGTTTCGCTTCCGTGTTGATGGCGTGATGATGAAAAAGTTCACCCTACCGCTGGAACTTTACCACCCCATGTTGGCGCGTTACAAGTTACTGGCAGAAATGGACATCACCGAACATTTGCGCCCGCAAGATGGTCGTCTCGGCTTCCAACTACCCACGCAGGTCATAGATTTGCGCATGTCCACCCTACCCACCCTGTATGGTGAAAAAGTCGTCATGCGCATCCTCGGCAATCGCAGCGCAACAGCACGCCTCAACATAGAGAAGCTCGACCTCTCGCAAGATATTTTACGCGAAGTTCGCGAAGTGCTCGCCGTCCCCAATGGTATTTTATTGGTCACAGGACCTACAGGTTCGGGCAAGTCCACCACCTTGTATGCCGCACTGAATTATCTCAACAAGCCAGAAAACAACATCATCACCATCGAAGACCCTGTCGAGTACCAAATCCCTAGCCTTAACCAAGTGCCTGTGGATGACAAAGTCGGGCGCAGTTTTGCCACCATTTTGCGTTCCGTATTGCGCCAAGACCCCGATATTATTTTAGTCGGTGAAATTCGCGATGCAGAAACGGCTCGCACGGCCACCCAAGCGGCGTTAACAGGGCACATGGTACTCACCACCCTGCACACCAATGATGCCGTTTCTGCCCTCACTCGCTTGGTCGATATGGGCGTGGAAACCTTTATTGTTGCACCCTCCATCGTTGGCGTGATGGCACAGCGGCTGGTACGCCGTATCTGCGAGCATTGCCGCGAAGCGTGGGTTCCCGATGAAGATTACATGCGCTGTTATTTTGAATGGAATGGCGATATCATCATGCCGACACTATACCGAGGCAAAGGCTGTGAAAACTGTAGTAACACAGGTTACTTTGGTCGCTTGGGTGTGCATGAATTCCTTCGCGTCACCCCCGCATTGCAACAGATGATGCTGCAAAACAAAACCACCCAAGAGCTGCGCACGGCAGCGATTCAAAGCGGCTACCGTCCACTGCGTTACGATGGATTAAAAAAAGTCCTACGTGGCATGACCACCGTAGAAGAGGTCTTGCGCATCAGTGCCGGCGAATAACAGCTCTCACGGCGATGAAGTCATTGGTATCGTCCACTCCTGCTTCCAGCAAAAGTTTGGTATTCCACGCCAACCACGGCTAGCCCCTGCTGCCACAGCCATCATCGAACTCTTTGCACCGTGGAACACCATGGCATGCCTGCAAGGGCTAGAGGCATGCTCGCACATTTGGCTGCTGTTTCGCTTCCATCAACACCAGCACCGCACACCTTCGGCAACCGTACGCCCGCCACGTTTAGGCGGCAATCAACGTATCGGCGTATTTGCCACCCGCTCCAGCTTTCGCCCCAACTATATAGGCATGTCCGCCGTGCGCTTGCTCAGCATCAGCGAGAACAGAGGCAAGCCCACCCTGCATATCGCGGGCATAGATGTGTTGGATCAAACGCCGCTATTGGACATCAAACCCTACGTTCCTTACAGTGACAGCATTGCAGAGGCTATCAGTCCGTGGCAAGCACCCACAGACGAAACACGTCCCAGCATCGAATTTAGCCCGCAGGCAAACGAAGCATGCAGGCAGATCGCACCGCAACAGCCCAACTTCGCCACGCTGATTGTGCAACTTTTGCGACAAGACCCGCGCCCTGCCTACCACCAACAAGCAGAACGCCGTTACCACATGCAGCTATGGCAATGGGATATTCATTTTTACGGCAGCAAAACAAACATCCACGTAGCGTCCATCACCCCACAAGGAGCACCCCCTCATGAGTCTTCACACTAACCGCGACAAGCTGGTCATAACTGCCGTCCAAGGCGGTGTAGCACCGGCACAGCAATGGGCTCCTTTCGAGGTCGGCTCCAACGGCGAGGTCTTTGCCCTACCCTCCACCGGTGGTATCACCTACAACGTAAAAATCGGCGACTCCGTTTTTGGTTGGGCTGGCGAACACATTGAGCCAGGCGTCTCCAGCACCTACAACAACAGCAATAAAAAAGCTGCTTTAGGTTATCAATTCCTTGCCTGCTGCGGCAATATGGCAACGGTTGTCACGGGTTCTGCTCGCGGCAGTGTGGGGCATGTATTGGGGCATCATGGTGGTGTCGATCATCTAATGTTGGACTTCTCTGACCATGTACTCAATCAACTGAGTTATGATGACCGTTTTCTTGTCCGCGGTCATGGTCAAGGACTAAAACTCATCGACCACCCCGAGGTCGCCATTTACAATATCGACCCCGATCTGTTTGACGCTTGGTCGTTGAATGAAACCGAAAACGGCGCAATCACCGTCCCTGTAAACGCCATTGTACCAAGCTATGCGATGGGTTCAGGCATGGGTTCCCTGTCCGTCACCACAGGCGATTACGACATTCTCTGCCACGATGAATCGGTGGTGGCCGAACACGGGCTAGACCGCCTGCGTTTCGGTGACTTTGTTGCCGTATTGGATCATGACAACCGCTACGGCCGCACGCTGCGCCGAGGCGCGATTACCATTGGCATGGTGATCCATTCCGACTCCCCCCTAGGTGGTCACGGCCCTGGCATGATGACCATTATGAGTGCCTGCGATAACACATTAATCCCCATCCTCGATGAAGATGCCAACATGGGAAAAATGCTGAACATCGGACGTTACGCAGCATGACGTTGCCAGCAGCCATGAAAATAGCCTGCATTCAAATGTCAGCGCGTCCGACATGGCAAGAAAATAGCATCACCTTACAAAACAGTATCGCACAAGCTGCCGCACAAGGTGCGACCACGGTATTGCTGCCAGAGGATTTCGCCGCCATAGCAGGCGACCAAGCGCAACGCCAAGTAGTATCGCATCCCGACACCACGACGAGCATCTGCAACAGCCTGAAGCAATGGGCAAAAGAGCACAGTATCTGGTTGATTGCAGGTGGTTTTTTGTACCACAGCGAACATCAACACCCCCTACCCTACAACCGCTGTTTGGTCATCAATCCCGACGGCTGCATCGTCACCCATTATGATAAAATACATCTGTTCGATGCCGATGTTGATGATGGTATCAGCTACCGCGAATCCAATTACGTTCGCCCAGGCATGCAGCCCACCACCGTGGATATTGAGGCGTGGCGATTGGGGTTATCCATCTGTTACGACCTACGCTTCCCCGAGCTATACCGCCACTACAGTCGTCAAGGCTGTCACGCGCTGGTCGTTCCCGCTGCTTTCACGCACACCACAGGCCAAGCGCATTGGGAAGTTCTACTGCGTGCCAGAGCCATCGAAAACCAGTGCTACGTCATCGCGGCAGGTCAATCGGGGCACCATGCAGGAGCGCGTCGCACTTGGGGGCACTCCATGGTGATTGATCCCTGGGGTAAGATCATCGCCCAATGCGCCGAAGAAGATAACGCCATCATCACAGCCACCCTCGACCCTACGCTGTTAACACAATGCAGAACGCAACTCCCCACCCTACCCCACCGCCGCATGGGGTGAATCGCGAGATCGATGCTCGTTTAAAACAGGCTTTCTTGTGGTTTTAGTCGAATACTTATTGTGTTCAAGGAAAACCATGTCCAAGTCCCGCGTCTCCGCAGTAGGCTCTTCTATTCTAAGACCCCCTCCTCGCCCGATCGTTCGACATGTAATTTGTAACACACTAACTTTACACAGTGAATG
>JAUZQP010000091.1 GCA_030950965.1 Mariprofundaceae bacterium | reverse complement strand
TAACTGGGAAGTATCAGCAGCGCGTTCTGCATCGGTGGCGCGCTATTTGATTTGGGAACAATATATTGACCCCAAGCGCATTACGATTGTTGGTAAGTCAGACACTGAGCCAGTGGCTGATAATAAAACAGCGAAGGGTCGCCAGGCTAATCGTCGTGTTGAACTCTATTTGGGCATGTAACTGTGTACTCAGGATGCAATGACAAGGGCTCTATGATTTACGCAATAGTCGTCGATGATGATTGTTTGTCATTGTGTGCAGTCGATTAACCCGACTTTTGAAACAATCCTAAGGGAGATGATGTGAAATCAACGTTGGAACAAGCATTGCAACAAGCTGTTGTACAGGTGCTTGAAGGTGTTGATGCCTCGACACCAGAAGTGCAATTGACGCGTCCAAAGGGCGACGGTCATGGTGATTACGCTTGCAATGCTGCTATGCCGTTAGCACGAGTTCTGAAGAAGAGCCCTGCTGTTATTGCCCAAGCCATACTTGAGGTCGTTATTTGGCCTGAGGCTGTGATCAAGGCTGAAATGGCGGGGCCTGGCTTTATCAACATTCATTTGCAATCAGCCAGTGAAGCGACGGTGTTGTTGGACGTATTACAGCAAGCTGAATCTTATGGTTGCAAACCTGAACCTTCGGGACAAAACGTCTGTGTTGAATTTGTTTCAGCCAACCCGACAGGTCCCATGCATGTAGGTCATGGTCGTGGTGCAGTGCTGGGTGATTCGTTGGCGCGCCTATTAGCAACGCAAGGTCATCATGTACAGCGTGAGTATTACATTAACGATGCTGGCGTACAGATTGGCGTGTTGGGTCATTCCGTGTGGTTACGTATGCGGGAATTGCAGGGTGAAACGATCAGCTTACCTGACGGCTGCTACCCTGGCGCTTACATTGTAGATATTGCACAGTCCATGTTGCGCGAACATGCTTATGCAGACCTGTTAGCTATGGCAGACGCTGCGCGTTTGGCGATGATTGGTGACTATGCCGTGGCGGCAAACATGGCGATGATTCGCGATGATTTGGCTGCGATGAATATTCAATTCGACCATTTCTTCTCCGAGAAAACCTTGCACGAATCGGGTAAAGTGAACACCCTACTGGATCGTTTGAAACACGAAGGTTTGATTTACGACGGCACCTTACCACCACCCAAGGGTAAAACGATTGAGCATTACGCGCCACAAGTGCAACCATTGTTCCGCACCACTGCGTTTGGTGATGATGTTGATCGCCCCGTGATGAAACAAGATGGTACAGCGACCTATTTTGCTGCTGATATTGCTTACCATTATGATAAATATGAGCGCGGCTTCCATCGTATGATTGATGTCTGGGGGGCAGATCACGGTGGTTACGTGACTCGCGTACAAGCAGCTATGAAAGCGTTAACTGAGCGAGAAGCGCAGCCTGATGTACTGCTGGTTCAGATGGTCAACCTCACCCGTGGCGGTCATCCCGTTCGGATGTCTAAACGTGCTGGAACCTTTGTTACCTTGCAAGAAGTCGTGGAAGAGGTGGGAGTCGATGCGGTGCGCTTTAACTTTATGACGCGCCGTGCTGAAACACAGTTTGATTTTGATTTGGAACAGGCTAAACAGCAAAGCGACGAAAACCCTGTCTATTATGTGCAATATGCCCATGCACGTATTGATGCCGTGTTACGAAAAGCCAAGAAAGAAAATATTGAACGCTTGGATGCAGGCGCTTGTGATTTAATGCTGTTAACCGCAAAAGCGGAGCAGGCATTGATTTCGCAGCTGCTCGCGTATCCTGATTTGTTGGAAAAAGCCGCTGGACGCTTGGAGCCCTATCGTTTAAGTAATTACGCCATGCAGTTAGCCGCTGGTTTTCATGCTTTTTATCATCAATGTCGAATCATTCAAGATGATGCTGCCTTAACGCAATCGCGTTTGTTATTGGCAGAGGCTGTGGCTCAAGTGTTGCGGAACACGTTGGCATTACTGGGCGTTAGTGCACCGGAAAAAATGTAACCTGTGGTTACGAACAGGGTAACCGTTCACATCCCCCCCTGTTTTCCCTCTGCGGCGTTGAAAAAGCTCATTTACCAGAGCGTAAACTGCGCTTTTTCGCCTTGCAGAAGAAAAAACAGGAGGGCAGGTGAACGGTTACCGAACAGGAACTTTTTATGAAAGATTTTGCCCAAGCTAAAACCTCACAAGGGAAACGGAAAAAACGAAGGTCATCACAAGGAGGTCGTATGAAGAAGATATTAAAACCCCTGATTTTTGCTGTGTGTTTGGTGGTGGTGTTTGCCATCGGTTATACTTTAGGTCCAGGTAAGGGAACTACGGTTGACAACAGTGATGAATTGGAACGCTTGCAAAAACAGTTGACGCAAAAAAATAAACAGATGAATTCGCTGCAACAGTCTTTGGACGTGTTAAAGCAAGAACAAACTGTTTTGAAGCAAGATATGGCAGCAAAAAATGCAGATCAGGCAACGAAATCCTCTACCTATAGTGCTGCACAAGATAGTTATACAACGCCCACCGATGTGGGTGATTTGACGTTCTATAATGATCTGCCTAAGCAGGCTGTGAAGCCAGAGCCTTTACAGGCGGATGCTAAGCAACTGGCTTCTGGCTCTCAGGCCGTGGTGAAACCTATGGCTTCTGCTAAGGGCGATGCCAAGCAGGGTAAAGCTGCCACATCAGTGGCTGGAACCAGTAATAAACCACTGGATGCAGCAGATGTGTTGACCCCTTCGACCAGCAAAGTGCAAAGGAAAGAGAAACCATTGCCATCGCGTTATATTCCGCCAGGATTTGAACGTGGGCATGTGGTAACACCCCCCAAGGCTTCTAAAACAGGTGCTTACGTGGTTCAGATGGGCTCTTTTAAATCAAAAGAAGCGACTGCAACGTTGCGTAAGAAGTTGACCTCACATGGTTTTACTGCGCATGTGAAACAGGGCGATGTGAAGGGTAAAGCTGTTTTTCGTGTGATGGTAGGGTTATATCAATCGTATGCTGATGCGAAGCAAGTGCGGGCAATGTTGAAAAAGAAAATTGGCATTGAAGGGTTGATGGTGAAGGTTAAAAAATAACCATCATTATTTATGAATAACTCAGGCTAATATATTTTGTCATTGAAAAAGACTGGTGCTTCGGCTTCAGTCTTTTTTTATTTAATAGGGGCGAAATGCATCTTGGATGTGTTCAACCTTAGGGCTGAGATGCCAGCCACTGGCAGGTAAAATAAGTACCACATCGAAGCGACAATAGTGCTGATGGTATTCATGGTGCTTGGCTAACCAGCCCGTCGCAGCGCGGCTGATTCGGTATTGCTTGTTGCGATGAACTGCACGTAATCCTTGTTCGCGATGACGGTGTGCTTTGACCTCAATAAAGACCAATATCTCATGATGCTCGGCGATAACATCAATTTCGCCAGGTCCAAAACGCACGTTGCGCGCAATAATGTGGTAGCCCTGCCGCGTTAG
>JAUZQP010000090.1 GCA_030950965.1 Mariprofundaceae bacterium | reverse complement strand
CTCCGGGAAGGCGATGCGGCTGAGCATGCCGACCATGATGGTAGCACCGTAAAAAAGGGTGAACCAACCGTAATACCAGCAGCGCATGCGATTAATATGATCGGCACTGTCGAGGCTGATAAAGCGGATCACAATATGGGGCTGACCGACCACCGCTATGCCGCCGAAAACCCAGCCGAGAATAAAGAGCAGGATGCCGATGAGATCGGTATCGGGGAACAACGCCAGATAGTGCGGATCGGATTCGCCCATCTGCAATACCGCCTGCGACCAGCCGCCAGCCAGCTCCAGACCACCGAAAATAAGCAGTGCCATACCAACCAGCATCACCACTGATTGCGCTGCATCGGTCCAGATAGAAGCACGAATGCCGCCTGCGGCGCTGTAGACCAGTACGATCAACGCACCGACAATCACCCCTGTAGAGGGATCCCACTCCAACAAAACACTGGTCGCCTTGCTGCCGGCCTTGAGTTGGGCAGCGGCGTATAGGGTGAGGAAAAAGATGGTCAGCATGCCGACAAAACGGCGCAGTAGATGGTTGTCCTCACCATGCCAATGCGCAAGCAGACCACCATAGGAGTGGACGTTATCGGCACGGGATGCCTTATGAATGGGGCGCAGCGTCAACAGCGACACCAGCAGATCACCACAGATCCATCCGATCATCAACCAGATGGAGGAGAGGCCGATGCTGTAGGTTAAGCCGATCATACCGATGAACATGAAGCCGCTGTTGTTGGTGGCTACCGCCGATAGTCCCGCTAACCAAGCGGGTACCGATTTCCCCGCGACCAAATAGTCCTCCGAACTGCCCTGACTGCGCAGTAGAGAGGCGAGCCCGATGGCGAGAAAGAGCAGTAGAAAAAAGAGAAATCCAGAGAGTATCATGCGTAGATGTTGTCCTGTAATCGCGCTTTAGGGGAGGTGATGAGCAAGCTTTGAATCTGTTTTAGACATGCGTCTTTAGACTCGAAAATGGCGTGTGAACTTAGAAAAATAAACATATGCCAACCGTAGAAACTCTGGTTGTGAAATGCAAGTGGCTCTAAATAATTCACTCTTCTGCCGCCCCCTTGCTTACCCCTTTTGACTTCCTATTTAACATGAAAACATGTGAGTCACTCAATAAACGTGCTTGATGCTTATCAGGCTAGGGAAAAGATGTTCAATCTCTTGTCTGTGGCATCGTGTAGGCGAACAACGGAGTATTCGTTGTGGGCAAAGGCGGAGGGGTGCGGCAGTGTTGGTGGCTGATTGAAGTTAACCTGAATGATTCACCCATACTGTCGCGCCCTTGCTTGCCCCTTTATCGGTAATCATCACGATGATTTATGAATAACTCAGGTTAAACACATGCATTTCAGGCGCGAGCTGTTGGGGTGCATGTGCAAACATGGTGTCGGAGGATGGTGTGATGAAAAAAACGATGACGATGATGTTGTGTGGTCTGCTGATCAGTTGTGGTCCGTATGTAACGGTGTCCCATCAGGGTGAAAAGGTTCGTTTGCTGGATAAAAGCGAAGTCAGCTCTTGCCAAAACTTGGGGGAAACCACGGTGTCGGTTTTGGATAAAGTGGCATTTGTGAAGCGTGAACAATCCAGCGTAGCAGATAATCTGCAAGCATTGGCACGCAATTCAGCGGCTGAAATGGCGGGAGATACCATCGTGGCAACCAGTGTTATCAGCGATGGCAAACAGAAGTTTGATGTCTACCGCTGTGTGGCAAGCAGAGGTCTACAGCGTCGCTAAGGTGTTTACCTTTGTATGCTCGTTGCTTTTATAGCGGTGCGGCATCAGCCAACAGCCGCACCACATCGTGCGCTTCGATGCGGTGCTTGAGCTGGATGTCCCCGTTCATGAGTAGAACGGGGACATCCATGCCGTAGCGCGCTGCCCATAAGGGCGTGGCATCGACATCACATAATTGCAATTCAAACGCGCCTGTGGCTGCCATGGGCGTTAATACAGCTTCGGCATCTTCGCATAAGCAGCACGCTTGGCGTGTCATCAATTGCAATACAGGTGGTGTCATTATTTTTTTGGCTGTGCGGGGCGAAGAATGCGGAATGCTTGGTTGCCATGACGATCCATCATGATGCGTAGCACTTGACCTGCCTCTAGGTTGTTCAGAATCTTCCTGAACGTAGAAACATTGCGTACCGCTATACCATTAACCTTGTACAACACGTCGCCTGCTTTAATATCGTTCGCTTGAGCAGGGGAGCCGTGCAACACACGCTTCACCAATAATCCACCATCTACCCGTGCGCCTAATTTGCGCATGCTGGCGGCATCAGCTACTTCCAATACCAAGCCTAACATGGTGACCTCTTTTTGATGTTGTGGGCTGTTACCTTTGCTGCCCGCATCATCACCATGCATCTCTTCTACGGTGACAGCGATGTGCAACTGCTTACTGCCACGCATCACATCCAGCATCACATGGTCACCAGGGTGATGGCGGGCAATGCGAATGGGTAGATCATGGGCACTTTTAATGGCTTCACCATCAACAGCGACAATCACATCGCCGGCTTGAATACCAGCCTTATCGGCAGCAGAACCTGCTTCAACCTGAGGAATCAATGCACCGTGACTGTTTTTTAAGCCCAACGCTTGTTGTGTTTGTTTGTCCACATCACGGATGAATACGCCAATACGTCCACGTTGCACATGACCACTTTTACGCAATTGATCAAAGGCTGACTTTGCAAGGTTGATAGGGATAGCAAAACCGATGCCGTTATTGCCGCCACTGCGTGTGTAAATCGCCGTGTTGATGCCAATGACTTCGCCACGGCGATTAAACAAAGGGCCACCAGAGTTACCAGGGTTGATCGCAGCATCAGTTTGAATGAAGTCATCGTAGGGGCCAGAGCCAATGACACGCCCACGCGCTGATACAATCCCTGCGGTCACGGTTTGCTCTAAGCCAAAGGGGTTGCCAATGGCTACGACCCAATCACCGACACGTAATTTATCCGAGTTGCCTAAATGTACCGCTTTGAGTTTCGCACCTTTAATTTTTAGTACAGCGACATCTAATTTGGCATCCGCACCGATTAATTCTGCGGGATGTTCTTCGCCATCGGATGTTTTGACGATGATTTCATCTGCACCTTCGACCACATGGTTGTTGGTAACGACAAAGCCTTCGGATGAAATAATGAAGCCTGTGCCTAAAGCATGGGTCTCTTTTTGTGGCATTTGTTGACCGAGGAAGTTTTGAAAGAATTGCTCAAAGGGGGAGCCATGACCTAAGTTAGGAATATTTTGTGGCATCCGTTGTGCCACTTTTTTGGTGGTACTGATGTTGACCACCGAAGGTCGCTGGTTGGCAGCGAGGTCAGCAAAGCTTTCGGGCATGGCGTTGGCTTGCATGCTTGTGGCACACAGTAAGCCGAAAGCGATGAGCGTGGCTGAGATAAACGGTGTTATTCGATATTTCAATGGATACTCCTTGAGCGGTGGTATTCCTCGTGTGTGACGAGTTCATGCACACAGCATGGGCGAAGGTTTATACATGAGGATGAAAAATAAATGAACAAATATTCCCCTAGCCTGAATTATTCATGAATCGTCGTGATGATTGCGTAGAACCTTTGTTTGCAACGGATGCCTTGTCGGGAGTAGCGTACCAATGGATACGCTCGACTGACAAGGTGTTCGTTGCGGATAAAGGGGCAAGCAAGGGCGCG
>JAUZQP010000009.1 GCA_030950965.1 Mariprofundaceae bacterium | reverse complement strand
GGTGTTCGCTTTCGTCGCCCCGTGCGTCCTGGTGATCAATTGATTTTGCAATTAACATGCTTGCGTCGTCGTGGTCATATGTGGCGTTTTAAGGGTGAAGCCTTTGTGGATGATAAACTGGTGTGTGCTGGTACCTTGATGGCAACCTTGATGCCTAGGGGGCTGTCCGAGAATAGAGACCGTAGCGAGGGATCCGCAGTAGGTTCTTCTATTGTCGGACAGCCTCCTAGGGATAAAAAATGAGTACCAAGATTCACCCATCAGCGGTGATTGTTGCGGGTGCAACGTTGGGTGAAGGTGTGCGCATCGGGCCATTTTGTAGTGTGGGTGAACATGTCGTGCTGGGTGATAACAGCGAATTAATCTCTCATGTTGCGGTGGCTGGGCATACGCGCATGGGCTGCCGTAATCGCGTCTTCCCGTTTGCCAGTATTGGTCATGAGCCACAGGATCTTAAATACCACGGCGAACCCTCGGAAGTCATCATCGGTGATGATAATACCATTCGCGAAAGTGTTACCATCAACCCTGGTACGGAAGGCGGCGGCATGCTGACCCGTATCGGTGATGCCAATTTGCTGATGGCTTATGTGCATATTGCCCATGATTGTTTACTGGG
Organism: Mariprofundaceae bacterium; assembly: GCA_030950965.1. Taxonomy (GTDB): domain Bacteria; phylum Pseudomonadota; class Zetaproteobacteria; order Mariprofundales; family Mariprofundaceae; genus AB-137-C09. The sequence continues at coordinate 2,695 of JAUZQP010000009.1, read as the reverse complement.
TAATCGCATTGTGATGGCAAATTGTGCTACGCTGGCTGGTCATGTGACGGTGGATGATGATGCGATTATTGGCGGCATGTCCGCTATTCACCAGTTTTTACGCATCGGAACCATGTCTATGGTCGGCGGTATGAGTGGTATTGTCAAAGATATTCCACCCTACAGTTTAACTGCTGGTGGTTACCGCCCTGGTTTGGCAGGCTTAAACCTTGTCGGGCTTAAACGTCACGGTCTCTCTCGCGATAGCATACGTTTGCTCAAAGAGGTCTACCGTACCTTATTACAAAACAAGGGCGATCTACAGCAACGTGTAGCACAAGCCCGTGAACAGGTGGGCGATGATGCACATGCCCTGCATTTGATTGATTTTATTGCTACAGCTAAACGCGGTGTCACCGTTCATCGGCGAGATCATGGTAACAGCGAATAATCCAAGCGTAGAAAAGTCGATTGGCTTGATCGCAGGCTATGGCATGTTTCCGTTGGAGGTCATTGCCCAGCTAAAAGCCCATGACTACACCGTTCATGTGGTGGCTGCCAAAGAAGAAACCTCGCCTGATATAGAAGCAGTCGCCGATTCCGTATGCTGGCTGCATGTCGGTCAAATTGGTGGCATGATTAAAGCGCTGCAACAAGCAGGTGTGAACGAAGTGATGATGGCAGGCAAGGTCAGGAAGCTCCATTTATTCCGCAACTTCCGTCCCGACCTGGTGGCACTGGGCGCGTTATTGCGCATGCCCGACCGTAAAGATGATACCCTGATGCTGGAAATCACTCGTTTGCTAGCTGAGGGCGGTATTCATCTTCGTTCCCAAGTGGAATTGGCAGGCGATATGCTAGCAGGAAACGGTCATCTGTTTGGGCCTAAAGCGAGTAAGTCAGTATTGAAAGACATTCCCTTTGGCATCACCCAAGCGCGTGGCATTGCCGCCTTGGATATTGGTCAAACGGTGATTGTACAACAAGGTGCAGTACTCGCTGTTGAAGCGATTGAGGGCACGGATGAAGCGGTTAAACGTGGTGGTGGTTTAGGTAATGGTAAAGCGGTGGTGGTCAAAGTCGCCAAACCGCAACAAGACCTACGCTTCGATGTACCAGCGATTGGCCCCGATACCTTGCGCACGATGCACGAAAGTGGCTGCATCGCCCTTGCTATCCAAGCAGGCTCGACCTTATTGATTGAACGCCACAAACTCGCCGAATTAGCACAGCAGTGGCGCATTTCCATCTACGGTTACGATGTTGATTGATTTTTCTGGTCTATGATTACCACAAAAGCAAACAAACCATCCCATCATATATTGATCTGTGTTGGTGAACCCTCGGGTGATCTGCATGGTTCGGCGGTCATTCATGCCCTGCGTCAACAAGATTCCCCTATACATATTTCTGCGGTAGCAGGTTCCACCATGCGAGCAGTAGGGTGCAACGAAATTGCCGCGATGGAATCACTCAACGTCATGGGTATCAGCGATGTCATTCGCGCCCTGCCACGCATTCGCCGTGTTGCAGCATCGATTCTGCAATGGGTGGAAGAAGAACACCCTGACTTGGTGATATTAGTGGACTTTCCAGGCTTTAATATGCGTTTAGGCGCACGTTTGCGCGCTGCTGGTATTCCTGTGCTATATTATATCGCGCCAAAATTATGGGCATGGGGACGTTGGCGCATTCCCCGTTTGCAACAAGCGCAAGATCGTTTAGCGAGTATTCTTCCGTTTGAGCATCCATGGTTTTCACCGCATGGGATTGATGCACATTACGTCGGTAACCCTAGTGCTTACGCCTGCCTTAACAACGGCTGGACACGCCAAGAGCTATGCCAACAGGCGGGATTAAATCCAGGTGCCCCCGTGCTGGCTTTATTACCAGGCAGCCGCAGCAGTGAGCTACAACGGCACGCATTTTTGCTTGCAGAAATCGCCCAAACAGTGCGTCAAAAGCGACCCGAAGTTCAATGCGTGTGCTGTCGCGCCCCAGGTATCAGCGATGCGCAATTACAACCATTATTAGATGCAGGTGTTGTCATAGTGGATCGTTTAGCCGAAGGCTACGCCATGCGTGCCGATGCAGCGGTGGCAGTGTCTGGGACGGCAACGTTGGAGCTGGCCTTGTGGCAGGTTCCGACGGTGTTGGTCTATCGCAACAGTGCCCTAACGGTTTGGCTGGCGCGTCGCTTAGTGGGAACGCGCTGCGCAGGTTTAGCTAATATTTTACTCGACGATCAGCCAGTGATGCCAGAGTGCATTCAAGAATATGCAACCACAGCCCATGTGATTCCCTTATTATTACCATTGTTGGATGCTAACAGTGAAGCAAACCAAAACCAGCGTGCAGCATTTCGCCGTTTACAGTCGTTGCTCGGCGACCACAACCCAGCCATCGAAGTAGCACGCATGGCAACAACTATGATGTGATGCCTGAAGGTTTCGGGTGTATTCCTGAGGGTGACTGTAAGGGGAAATCCCTTTTATGATTGCAAAACAATAACAAGACAAAAGCCGCCCATTCGCCCCAATCTACTTGATATAAGCGAAGGTCGCGTATTGAATCGTGTGGGCAAGGTGCTCTGGTTTGGTAATCATTCACACCCCCTCTGTTTTTTCGCCATCAAGGCGAAAGCGCGCAGTTTACGCTTGGGTAAATGAGCACTTTCAACGCAGAGGGCGGAAAAATCAGTGGGGGGAGTGAATGA
>JAUZQP010000089.1 GCA_030950965.1 Mariprofundaceae bacterium | reverse complement strand
GCATGACTTTATGACGCGCCGTGCCAAGATGTTCTATCGCACGGGGTGGCAGAAAGCCATGCGCGTTACAATGATTTAAAGACAATTTTATCGTCCACCACCTCAAACGTGAGGTAAAAACTGGCGCGATCCAAGCCCCACGAACGTGGCAAGGGTTTGAACGGTGCGGCAGCGTAAATGGCCTCAACAGCACTTTCGTTCAACGATGGAATAGGACTACCACGCAACATTTCTAGATTGCCTAATTCGCCGTTGTATTCAATGGTTAAACGCATCACAACCTGCCGCTCTTGCTGCTGATATGTGTTGTAATTCGCCTTACCTGGTCGCCACTGCTCTTCTAGCGCATGGATCAAACCATGGGCATAAGGCGCGTATTTGGCTTCTTTGGTGTTAATCGGAATATCTGCTTCGCGTGACAACATCTGCTTCATGCGTCGCTCGCGTTCAAAATCTCGTGACAATTCGGACAATGCCATACTTGATGGAAGCAAATTTGCCAATGGCACATTCATCGTTGGTTGGTGATCAGCTTCTTTCTTTTGCATTTTTAAGGGGACTTTTTTTGCTTGTTCAATCGCCGCATTCGGCTTTTCACGCGTAAGCAAGGGGGTGGACTTTTGAGATTTTTCTACAGGTGGGCGTTTCACTACGGGACTGGGTTTGTTTACCGTCTGCGGTTTAACTTTGGCTACTCGCTTAGCAGGAGGCGGAGCTTTAGCACGGCGTGTGCTATTGTCTTGTGCTGCTTGGTTACTGCCTTTGACGGTGCGGTTTGCGATAGTCTTGGCATCGCTGTTTTCCACCGCTGGTTTTGGCATGGTGCGCGGATCAAATAACACCACATCCATCACTTTGGCAGTCTCCTTCTTCGGCATTTTAGGTTCAGGATTTACAAAAGTGATGAAAAAAAGCACTAGTCCGTGTACCAATAAAGACAACAGCAAGGCTATGATTACGATTAGACGTGCATTGATGTGTTGTGAGGTCAATGTTTTCCCTGTTAAAGCGCATGGTTAGGCGTGATGAACGCCATCCTTCATGCGCTGAATAATATAGGCTGCCAACGCGCCGTTGAGCCAGCCAGTGGCGCATGATAACAGCAGCAGCGGCGATAGTAGATAAAATAATGATGGTTGCTGAATAAACAGCTGCTCCACCACCACGAATTGTGCCAACATATGCGCCAATGCACCCAGTAAACTCACGCCTAGCAAGGTAATGGCGGGAATATATCGCCAAGCCAGCAACATCACCACCATTGCCGCAACTGCGCCCGATAAACTCATCACAAAGGTCGGAGAAAACAGCGTACCCATCATAAAAGCACCCACAACTACCCGTGCCACAGCCAGCCACCACGCGGCTTGTACTCCCATCAGTACCAATACCAACAGGGTCACAATATTCGCCAAGCCTGGCTTAAACCACGGCCCTAAACCAGGTAGTGCTGCCTCAAACACCTGTAGCCCACTGGCAACCACCAAGAAGCCCAGCCAGCGGGCGTGGAATAACAACACAGCGATGGGAGGGTGCTCATCCTTCATGGTAATCATTCACTCCCCCCACTGATTTTTCCGCCCTCTGCGTTGAAAGTGCTCATTTACCCAAGCGTAAACTGCGCGCTTTCGCCTTGATGGCGGAAAAACAGAGGGGGTGTGAATGATTACCCCCGCTTTGCTGTTGAATGTTATTTTTCTTCTTTAACGCGAGCGATGGATTCCAATACTTCTTGTTTGGCTGCTGCGGCATCACCCCAACCTTGTACTTTTACCCATTTGTTAGGCTCTAAATCTTTGTAATGCTCAAAGAAATGGCGGATTTGATTGGTCAGGAATGCTGGTAAATCGTCGGGTGATTGAACGTGGTCAAACACAGGCTTGAGCTTGGACGATGGTACGGCTAAGACTTTGGCATCCATGCCAGCTTCGTCTTCCATTTGTAATACGCCAACAGGACGGCAGTTGATGACGCAACCAGGAATCAGCGGGAAGCTGCTTACCACCAAGACATCGACAGGGTCGCCGTCGTCCGACAAGGTGTTGGGAACAAAACCATAATTGCAAGGGTAGTGCATGGCGGTGTGCATGAAGCGATCAACAAAAATCGCCCCTGATTCTTTGTCCAACTCATACTTGATGGGATCAGCATGCTGCGGTACTTCGATGACAACGTTGATGTCTTCGGGTGCGTTATTACCAGGTGCAATTTTTGAAATATCCAAGGGAATCCTCCAGAACTTAAAACAATAAGCGCGCCATTGTAAGAACAATATGAACACAGTAAATGCCGAATAGTGTCACAACAGCATAGACGTGGGGAAAACATCGCGGCATGATTGCGAAAGAAGTGGCGATGTGTAGAGAATATAGGAGGAAGAGATGGATATTGAGTTTCATTATTGGATGACGGGGTTAATTGCGCTGAGAGCAGGCTTTAACGATGACGAGGCGCAAACGATTGCTTACGCTTCGGAATTTGTGGACGAAAACGATGTGTCGTTATGCATCCAAGACCGCAGCAACAAAAGAAAAAGCTATGATAACTTCATCAGCCAAACGATGAATATCATGAAGCCGAAAAACCAACTGTTGCGTATTTACCCCATGTTTCACTTTATTCCTGGAGAACCTGATGCGAGCACTGCACGCCGTCGCGATGGCTGCATGCACTTGCTCAATACCACACCGAACAGCGAAAATGCCAACCGTATTTTGGATGCTGCATTTGCGGCTCATGAAGATACGCGCCTGTACCGTATCGGCATTGCCAGTCATGCTTATGTGGATACGTGGGCGCATCAAAATTTTGTCGGTTGGGACGATCATTTTAATAATATTGGTCACGACCCTAAACCCAATATCGGTCATGCCGATGGCGAACACCACCCCGACTGGGTCAGTCATATCTGGATTGATGAACGCTTGGTAGAGTCTGATGTTAGCAATAAAAACCGCTTCCTTTCTGCGGCTGAGGCTCTGTACCTTCGCTATTGCCAATGGCTTGTAGTCCAAGGGCGCGAAGATCGCAGTCAGCAATGGTCAGTCTTAGAAGATGAGTTGAATTTGGTGATGGGGGCTACTTATACAGGCAATCATATTCGCTATGAAGATGTTCGCCTTGAGGGCTACCGTTGCCGCTTGAAATGGGCTGACTTTGACGAACGAAAATGGTTTGACGAAGCGATTGATAGCGAAATTCATGGGCTGCGCGATAGTCATGATGGCATTAAAGCTATATTCACCCAGTTTAAAGACGAATACTTTTGGCATGACCTAGATACGTATCAAAATAGCGACTGGTACCGCTTCCAGGAAGCGGTCAAAGAACATGAACGCTATGCCATTGAACTGCTCACACCCACCTTCCATAAAATGGGTGTCGATTTA
>JAUZQP010000088.1 GCA_030950965.1 Mariprofundaceae bacterium | reverse complement strand
ACGGTTAATGCCGCACTGAGTGTTTTTTTAATGCCGTGCAAGTCCACCGTTACATCGGTCGTTACCTGCTTTACTGTTCCAGTCGACAAGCTTAGCCATGCGGGGTCAACCGTTACATGTGCCACCGCAGTAGCGAATGTCACCACTTCAAACAGATGTTCTTTCATCCGTTCATTGCGTTTGGCAATACCTGTTTCCACGCTTGCTAAATCAATGTTCAGTTGTGCGTCATGGCCTGTGATCGTGCCGCTCAACAGAGCGAAGTGATGCGTTTCTGCAACATGCCCTTTCTTAATCGACACCATGTTTACCGCCGAACGTGCTGCATCCAGCGACCATGATGTTGCGGTATCATCCGCAGCCCACAACGATGTTGGCAACAATAATAGTGCCGTAATTAAAATTTTGTTCATTGCTTATCCTTTGTAATTATTCGAGCCACTTGCAAAAATCGTGCGCGGCGATTTGCTTCCCCGCTTCGGCCCATTTCCGAGTCAAAACTCGATCCATGCATCTCGTTCTTCCTCGAAAATGAACGCGAACTGGGATTGCAACTCATCCACCCAGACTTTTGCAAGAGGCTCATTCAACTCGAACTTTATTCATGATACTTCCGACACGCAGAGCATCGACCAACTCAATGCCTGATGTAACCTTGCCAAACACCGTGTATTGACGATCCAAGTGCGGTTGCTCGGCAAAGCAAATGTAAAATTGACTACCAGCAGAATCAGGAGACTGGCTGCGTGCCATCGCCAAGGTACCACGCTCGTGCTTACGCTCGTTAAACTCTGCTTTCACTTGATAGCCAGGGCCGCCCATGCCTGTGCCTTCGGGGTCGCCGCCCTGTGCAACAAAGCCAGGAATCACGCGGTGAAACGTTAAGCCGTCATAAAAACCGTTACCAGCCAAGGCTTTGAAGTTAGCCACAGTATGGGGCGCATCATCGCTATACAGCTCAATGTGAATTGAACCAGCATCCAATTCAATCACAACGCTGTTGCCTGTTGGTACATGCGCATCACCAGCTTGCGGCGCTGTTTTAAATGACTTCATGTTTATCTTCTCACCGGTTTGCTGTAAATCAATAAGGACGGCGAGCGGAAAAGTCGGCTAGGTTTGCCAATAACTGCAACAGCTCAGGGTCGCCATGCTGGGGCAACAGTGCTTTAGCGCGATCGGCATAATCTTGCGCGCGCATCATGGTGAAGTCGCAACCACCTAAATCAGCCACGCGCTGCCGTACCCAAGCCTGATCGTCGCCTTCGTAACCATCGCGTTCGGAAATATCTTCCACCCGCTGGCGTAGTTCGTCATCTTGCGCCATCGCATGAATCAACGGCAGGGTGATTTTACCCTCTTCTAAATCGTGCCCGACGGGCTTGCCTGCCTCTTCGGCTTCGGCCAAATAATCCAGCGCATCATCCATTAACTGAAACGCCACGCCCAAACACATGCCGTATTCCGCCATGTTGTTAATCACTTGCTCATTTTGACCGCTGATATGCGCTCCAACTTCGCCAGCCGCAGCAAATAACACTGCCGTTTTACGCTCGATGACTTCCAGCGATTCCGCTTCGGTCATCTCAACATGAAAGGTGCGCGATAGTTGTAGTACTTCACCTTCGGCGAGCGCGTTGGTCACATCGGACATCAAGCGCAGCATCTGCATATCATCATCGCCGACCATCATTTGAAAGGTGCGGGAAAAGAGGTAATCGCCCACCAGCACACTGGCTTGGTTACCCCACACGCCATTGGCAGAAGGTGTGCCGCGCCGTTGGTCGGAATCATCGACTACATCATCGTGCAGCAGCGATGCCGTGTGGATGAATTCAATCACCACAGACATGGAAATATGGCGCTCACCCGTGTATTCAAACAAGCGTGAAATCAACAAGCACAGCAATGGGCGCAAGCGTTTGCCGCCGCTGGCAACAATATAATGCCCGATAGCGGGAATCATCATAATGTCCGATTGCAGGTTGTCGGCAATACAGGTGTTGACGCGCTTCATATCGTCGGCACACAGTGCGACAGCGCGATGGAGAGGGGAAAGTTGTTCAGTCACAGTAGTCATCGTAGGGCTTGGCAGCAAAGCGTCAAGCGGAGTTTTTATTAGCTTTTCGGTGCAAAGTTTTATTTGTCACCCATTGTCGTAGCAACATCACTTGCATGCCGCCGCGTTGTTGCTGGCATTCTGGACAGGTTAAGTAGGCTAAATACAGTTGCTTAGGCATTTTCCCTTCATCGAGCAAGCCACTTTGCATCCATGAAACTTGTTGGCGCATATCTGCCACATCACCATGGAATATCAATACCCGCATATGGAAAGGGCGAGGCAAACGAACAACGCTGCGAGCAGGGGAGTGGTCGTTATCCAGTGGGCACAGCAAGCGACCACGGAACATGGCTGAGCGAGAGAGCACAAAGCCTGGCCAGCGCGCTTTCAGCTCCAGCCGATCCATATCTTTCATTTGCAAATCCAACCGTGCTTCGTAGCCAATAGGCATGTGCATAAACAGGGGAATTTTCTGACTATGTACCAAATAACCGCCAAGATTCACATCTTGACCATCCCAATCGGGGTAGTGCTGGGGGCAACCGCAAGGCCAGCGACCTTCCATGCCTTCAGTCACGTAAACTGCGCCTAAAATTACGCACGCTCAGTGCAACATTTGCTAAATAGATCCAAAATCCCACCGCTAATATGGAAGCAGCGACGGAAATAACAGGGCCATAATATTTGTGAACAGCAGGCAGGGCCGCTGGGTCATTTAAAAACAAATCACCTTCAATAACCCCAAAAATCATCAGTGAAATGTAAAAGGCGGATACCCCGACCGTCGTCCACCAAAACGAATGTTCTGCCAGTCGCCGTGAATACAGCGGTATTTTAGTAATCATCGGTAACATATAATAGGTGACAGCCATACCTAAAATAGTTACGCCGCCAACAAGGTTAATGTGAGCGTGTGCCAAAGGGTCAATCATATGACCAGGACCACCATAAGGGCTGCCAATCGAATCTAGCCAGGCACGTACGGCAGGGATTACCTGTAATAGACCGTGAACCGTCCCTACAAAAAAAGAGAGGACGGACATCAATAAAAATTTAATCAAGTAATGAAAATTTTCAGGGGGGGGCTCGGAAGCCGAAGAGATAGACATGGGCGCTATGCTCGGTGAACATATTCCGTCTGACAAGAAAAAAATCCATGGATGAAAGTTGCGGTGAGTTATACATTCAGGCAACGTTGGGCAGGGTGGCACCTCCCACACTGGGTAAAAAATAGACAACCTCAGGAGTTAGCAAGTATGTCTTTGAGTATCGCCACTTGGATTTTAAACCCTAACCTTTGGTTCATTCTTGGGGCATCAATGTTGGCAGCAGGTGCAGTATTGGGCTGGATGGATGTAGCCTTAATTCTCGGTATCCCCGCCCTGTTACAAGCCCTTATTATTGCTTTTTTTCCTACTCTTATGCAGTCATGGGAAGCTGTTATCATCACCTATATCGCCACAACAAGCGTTACATTCGCACTATTTTTACGCTTTGAACACCGCATTTCTGGCGGCGATTATGATGTGAATGATGATTAGTCTGCATGATTTATAAATGATTGAGTCAGAATCCATATCTATCGTATAAATTGGATGCTTAATATTCTCCGCCGTGGGGAAGCAAATCGCCGCTCGCGATTTTTGCCAGTGGCTCCCTAATCTGGATTATTCGATGGATTCGATTCAAACTTGCGCCATGTTTTACACTCACCACCACGACAATGCCCAAGCAGCGCGTTGCGCCTTCGGAGCTTGCGCATGATTCTTGAAGCGCGATCACTCCACAAAACCTTTCGTAGCGGCGGCTTATGGCGTGCCTCGGCGAATGAAAAACACGCTGTAAATAATGTCAGCTTACAACTAGAAGCGGGTAAAACGCTGGCGGTGGTCGGCGAGTCAGGCAGTGGCAAATCCACCGTGGCACGCTTGCTGATGCGGCTTTTGGATGCCGATAGTGGCGAGGTGCTGCTGCACGGCGAATCATTTAGTGCGCTGGGTGGTGCGGCGTTGCGGCGCAAGCGTCGCCATATTCAAATGGTCTTTCAAGACCCTTTTGCCTCGCTCAATCCGCGCATGACCATTGGCTCTACCGTTGCCGAAGGCTTGCGTGTGTTTCAGCCTGCGCTCAATCGCTCACAACGAGAGCAGCGGGTCGCCGATGTGTTGCAGCAATGCGGCATGGATCCTGCGTGCATGGCACGTTATCCGCACCAGTTCTCGGGTGGACAACGCCAGCGTATTGGCATTGCCCGTGCTTTGGTGGTCGCGCCTGATGTGTTGGTGCTGGACGAGCCTGTTTCGGCCTTGGATGTATCGGTGCAGGCACAGATTCTCAACCTATTGCAGCAGTTGCAGCAAGACCACGGCTTGTCTTATATCTTTATTTCACATGACCTGTCGGTGGTGCGTCATATTGCCGACGATGTAGCGGTCATGTTTGGTGGCTATGTGTTGGAATACGGCACAGCAGCCGAGGTATTTGCTGCACCGCGCCACCCCTACACGGCGGCATTATTGCAGGCGATGCCTGTCACTCATCCTTCGCAACGTAGCGCGGTGGTCGATAATCTGCCTGTCGATCCTGAACAAACAGCGGACACGGGCTGCCCTTTTCGCTTGCGTTGTGCCCATGTGCGCGATGATTGCACCGAGGCTGTCATGCAGTTACGCGATGGTCATAGCTGTTTGCATCCGTTAAATTCATGAGCCATCGTACCCTAGCAGAACAGATCGCGGCTGATTTTGCTGCTGATGCAGCCCTAGCCAGCCACTTCGATCATTACCAACCTCGCCCCCAGCAAATTCGTTTAAGCCAAGAGATTGCCGAAGCTTTTGAGCAGCAAACGGTGTTGCTGGCAGAGGCAGAAACAGGCACGGGGAAAACCCTCGCCTATTTGATGCCCACCTTGCGTAGTGAAGAAAAAATCCTTATCTCCACCCACACACGCTCGCTGCAAGATCAGCTGATGTACCGCGACCTGCCAGCGATTCAACAGGCCACAGGCATTAGCCGTTCAATTGCTTTGCTCAAAGGCCGGTCGAATTATCTATGCCCGCAACGTTTGGAAAAATACATGACCAGTGCGCGGTTGGATGTGTGGCAGCAACGCCCATTATTGCGTGTCTTTGAGTGGGCAAAAGGCAGTCGCACGGGTGATTTGAACGACCTACCCTTTGACCCCTTTGAAAAACGCATTGGCTCGATGGTTACCGCAACGGCGGAGCAATGCTTAGGCAGCAACTGTCCGCAATGGCATGACTGTCCGCTGATGCAGGCACGCATGAAGGCGCAAGATGCCGATGTGGTGATCTCCAACCACAGCCTAATGCTCGCCGATGCAGCGTTGAAGTCGGAGGATTCAGGGGCTTTATTGCCTGATTTCTCTGCCTATGTACTGGACGAGGCGCACTCCTTGGCAGGGCTTGCCAGCCAGCATTTTGGCGTAACCTTGGGGCGCATGCGCTTGATTACATGGCTCAACGATACGCAAGCAGCATTAGAAGAGCTCGGCGATGAACGCGCCTTGAAAAAGGACATGCTGGAACAGGGACGGGTGTTGCTTGAAGTATGGGATGAACACCAGCTAGACACGCTCAGTGAAGCATGGTCGCCGCTGCAAGAGATGATCGCTTCGCGCAAAGAGCGCAACGAAGACATGGCCTCATTGGGTCAACGCGCCACCGTAGTTGCGCAAGATATGACGTTCCTTGCCGCGCCTGGTGATGGTTATGTCGGCTGGCAAGATGGCGACGGCGACTTCTTCCACTACGCAGCCGCGCCGATTGAAACGGGGCCCTTGTTAGCCGAACACCTGTGGTCGCGAGAGTCTGCGTTTGTGTTGTTGTCTGCCACCATGCGGCTGTCGCACTCTTTTGACCACATCCGCGCACGGCTGGGTATGCCTGCTGAGGCGGATGAGGTGTACCATCCTTCACCCTTTGATTATGCCCGTCAGGCGTTAAATTACCTACCTCGCCATCTACCAGACCCACGCGGCCCAGCAGGGCGCAGTGCTTTGTTGGATGAGATGGAGGCCTTGTTGCGCGCCTCCCGTGGTCGCGCTTTTGTGCTGTTCACCTCCTACGCTTCGATGCGCGCCATTGCGCCCGAGCTGGGCGAGCGTTTGCCGTGGAACGTCTATACCCAAGGTGTCGACGGCAGCCGCGATCATATTTTGACTCAGTTTCGCGAAGATAAGCACTCTATTTTATGCGGCACGCGCAGTTTTTGGGAGGGTGTGGATGTGCCAGGCGAGACGCTGTCGTTGGTCATCATCGAAAAAATGCCATTTGCACCGCCGAATGACCCCTTGCTGCGCGCCAGAATTGATCATTGTGAACAAGCAGGTGGCAACGGCTTCCGCGACATACAGCTACCCGAAGCCATTGCCGTATTGCGCCAAGGTGTCGGCCGTTTGATTCGTCAGGACGAAGATCGTGGCGTGATGGCGATTCTCGACTCCCGCCTCTACCACAAACACTACGGCGCAGAGGTCGCCCATAACCTTCCCCCCGCCCGCATCAGTGATAATATTGCCGATGTACGCTGGTTTTTTGAAGAGGCGTAAACAGTTGAGTGTGAGAGCCGCGTGCAAAAATCGCGAGCGGCGATTTGCCCTCGTTACCACGCAGAGCATGGGAACCAGAAGAAAGCCCGAAGGTATGTGCCTTTCTGGAGTTGATTTTGTTGATGGTTTGTTGATTTTAGCCGCTTAAAAAGAAGGTTAGGCAACATAACTATATGATTTAATTGAATGTATTTTGTTGATGGGTTGTTCATGCGTTGCTGGCGGGAAGTGATGGCGTAACCCATGCGTTACCACCAAGGGTGAGATAAACCTAAGCCCTTCGTTGGGAGCAACAACTGACCTGTGACACTATGTCACATGGGAAAAAATATTTGCCCCTTTAGTCTTTCGCCCTATGAGAAGAGGGGACTTGACGATGCAAAACCGACCACGATATTATCACCTTATACCAGCAGGCACGTTGCTAGCGGTATTGTTTTCGGCGCAGATGGTCGCGGCGGAAGAGTTGGCTGTGATTCAGGTACATGACCAAGCAATCAGTCAGCCAGACTATGTGAGCATTAGCCCCTTAGACCAGAATTACGTGCCTGTAGATACGGCTGAAATGTTGCGTGCCGTGCCTGGCGCGAACGTGAATAAAAATGGTACGCTCACCGGCATTGCCCAATACCGTGGCATGTTTGGCGCACGTGTTAACACGCAGTTGGATGGTTTGAACGTCGCACCAGCAGGGCCGAACTGGATGGATCCGCCGTTGAGTCATGTTGCACCATCGCAGGTCAAAGAGATGCGCGTATACCGTGGTGTTGCGCCTGTCAGTGCGGGTGCCGAAAGCATCGGCGGTGTGATCTCGCTCAAGTCTGCCTATCTACCTTATGGCACAGGCGATGACATCACGCCTCACGCCAATGTTGCCGCCGGTTACGACAGCAACCAGCAGGCATCGACCTTTGCCGCACAACTGGGCGCAGGCACGGCGAATGATCGCCTGCAAATCCAAGGCAATAGCGATCGTGGACAGGGCATGACGGCTGGCAACGGCTTGGATGTTGTACCTACGCAATACCGTCGCCATTTGTTTGGGGTAGATTACGGTCACGACTTTAACGCAGGGGAATTCACCTTGGGTTATGGTCACGAAAAGGTCGAGAACAGCGGCTCGCCTGCGCTTCCGATGGATATTATCTCCGTTAAAGGCAACAGCTATCGGGCGGGCTACCGCAGCCATGATGATGCTGCTACACGCTGGTTGTTTGACCTGCACTATGGCAATACCGATCATGCGATGGACAATTATTCCTTGCGTCAAAACCCTCTGATGCTTGGCATGCCAGGAACGCCGCCCATGCAACGCTATGCCTTAACTCATGTGCGCGATATGGGCTACAAGCTGCATGCCACACTGCCACTCGGCGAAGAACAGCAATTAACCATCGGCACAGATGGCTGGTTAGCGCGCCACAATGCCGATGTATTTAACCCATTGAGTACGGCGTTTTCTCTGCAAAACTATAACCATACCACCCGCGAACGGTTCAGCCTGTTTACCGAATGGGAAGCGATGTTGACGAGCAGTTTGAAAATTCAAACGGGTGCGCGTTACAGTCGCGTCAATATGAACAGTGATGCGGTATCCGCCACTGGTTTTGGCATGCTGACAGGAGCCATTAACACACTGGCAACGAGCTTCAACAACACTGCTAGAGCGAAACAGGATAACCTGTTTGACCTTAGCCTACTGCTCACCCAGGCGATCAACGAAGATACACACATCGTGGTGGGTCTTGCCCGGAAGCAACGCGCGCCTGCCTACCAAGAGCGTTATTTGTGGTCGCCGCTGGAATCAACAGCGGGACTTGCCGATAAACGCACCTATGTGGGTGACGTGAACCTTAGCCCTGAAACCGCCTATGACATGGACATCGGTGTGGACTGGAAGAGCGATCTTGGCTACTTCACCCCCCACATGTTCTACAAGCGTGTGAATCATTACATTCAGGGCGTATCGCTCAACAGTGGTGCGGCTTATAACTTCCGTGCAGCACAGGGGAATGCACTCCGTGGCGGTGGTTTCTGTACTGCTAATCCTGCTGATCCTTTTTGTACGCCACTGCAATTCTCCAATGTATCGGCGACATTGTATGGCTTTGATACGGGATTTGGTTGGAACCTGAGTGATGCAATTTCCTTGGACGGAACCCTTAGCTACGTGCGTGGCAAACGGAATGATGTGGCGGATAATCTGTACCGCATCGCACCACTCAACGGCATGATGGGGGCGAGTTATTACGGTCAAGATGATTGGTCACTCACGGCGCAAAGCGTGATCTACGGCAAGCAAAATGATGTTTCGATCACCAATGCCGAACAGAAAACGTCTGGTTACAGTCTGTTTAATCTGCATGGTCGCTACGTGCTGACGAATGGCATCGATATTAGTGGTGGCGTTAACAATATATTCGACCGCTTTTATCAATCGCACTTGGGTGGTTATAACCGCGTGACGACGAATGTGGCAGGGCAGAGCTCCGCCGTGGCAACAGGATCGCGTTTGCCTGGTGAAGGGCGCAGCTTCTTTGTGCAGGCACGAGCAGTGTTCTAAAGTATGAAGGCAGATGCACCCTCCATCCCAGCAACAGGTCGGCTGTTGATTTGGTTGATCGCCATGTTTTTGGCGATGGGGGTGCATATTGCCTTGGTGGCAGCAGTGGAGTGGGTGCAAACCCATGAAACGGCACAAAAAGATCCGCCACCACCACCGCTAGAGGTCTTTTTAGTCACACCCAAACAGGTGGAAAAACTACCGCAACCAATCATGAAACCGAAACCTGTGGTTGCACCAGTCATTGCCGCCAAGCCGCCTGTCACGGTCATCGCGAAGGTAGAAAAGAAGGTGCGTCCTACGCCCTCGAAACCCAAGCGAACAGTAAAACCGAAAACACCGCCTAAAGCTGCTGTTACCGAGGTGGTCACCGTCACGCCTCAGCCTATAAATACTCCCACAGCACCCCAACCCATAGCAACACCTATTGTTGCCGCAGCAGTAACACCGCCACCTGCCCCCGTCGTCGATGTAGCGGCATTAAAGCACGATTATATGCGTCGAGCATTAGCATTGATTGAGCAGCAAAAACACTACCCACGCTCCGCTCGTCGCCGCCATATGGAGGGTGATGTGTTGGTTGAACTGGATGTAGACAGCACAGGCCACGCCTGCAACATTCATCTAAGTGGTGCGCACGCAGCCCTACAAAAAGCCACCAAAACAGCCATCGCAGATGCCATGCCGCTGCAACTCCCCCCCGAAAAACTTACCCTCCCACTACACCTGCGCTTTGTGATGCAATACCGTTTAGATAGTTGATGCTTTGCAATGCAGTGTGCGCTTATGGTACACATTCAGGGCGTTTTATCATCGCTAAATTGATTGTTCTGCTTTTGCCGTTATCGTCGAGCCTATACACAGATGACGAATGTGATGAAGCGGTGGAGGTATTACACGGTAATGGTTGAAATCAATGAATCAGCGCGTTCTGTATATCCTCTAAGTTTTATCGATATGCGGAACTCATTCCGTATAATAATTAGTTGCTCCCTCGTTCCTCGGGAGCAACGTCGAGGATGAGGAGCTCTTCACCCCCAAACGCCTGCGAACAACCAACCGCAGGAGCAACAAACGGATCGAGTGAGACAGGCAAGCTGCTCCTCATCCTCGACGTTATGTTTAAAAAATATTTTGAATTTATGGAATTAAGGAATATCAATGGCAAATAAAACAGAGTTAGAAGTAATGACTTTAGTATCTCAAGAACAAAGTGGTATTAAAAAATTAAAAGTATTATTTGAAAACTCACCTGAAAAGGCGTTTACTCCATTATTTTTAAAAGAAATATCTGGGGTAAGAGATTGGACTAGAACTATTCGAAAAATAAGAACCCAGTATAATATTAATATAGAGTGGGTTAAACCAACACCTCCATATCCTCATGGGTATTACATTAATAAAATTTAAAATAAAAACATAACGCCAAAAGAATTATTGTATTACAAAAAGGAGATATATAAATGTTTTTAAATAGATTAAATGGTAATGAGAAAATAGCATTTTTAACATTAGCCAATCATTTAGCAAGAAGTGATGGAGACTTTTCTCAAAATGAGAAAAGTATAATAGCTACATATTGTTTAGAAATGCAAATTAAGGATGTAGCGTATTCAGAAAAAGAATTTAATTTGAACCGAATTTTAGAAGAGGTTGAAAACACAGAAAGTCAGAAAATAATTCTGCTAGAAATGATGGCACTTGTTTATGCTGATGGGTTACAGGAAGAAGAACAAAATATTTTAAACGTAATCATTGAGAAATTTAATATAAGTGAATCTATAGCTGTTGTGTATGCAGAGTGGAGTCAATCAATTTTATCTATCTCAAGGCAAGGGCAAGCTCTTATAAAATTATAATGTTTCCTTGTACGAGTTGTGGCTTATGTTGTCAAAATATCTCAACTGTTGATGAATTAAAAGAGTTTGATTCAGGCAATGGTGTGTGTTTGTACTTTAATGAAACTGATAACACATGCAAAATTTACGAAACTAGACCCTCTATATGTAGGGTAGATGAGATGTATCAGGTGAGATATATAGATTTTTTTTCGAAAAAAGACTTTTATATTGAAAATGCAAAAGTCTGCAACCAATTGCAATTAAAAAACAAACTAAGCAGTAGTTTTAATATCATAATAGGGGAATAATTATGCCAATACCATTTATATTGGGTGGAATTGCTTTAGCAGCAGCTGTAACAGGTATCAAAAAAGGTTTTGATGCTAAGAGTAAAAATAAAGAAGCTGAAACAATTGTAAGAAAATCACAGAGGAGGTTTCAAGAAGCCGAAGAAAATTTAAAAACTGAAGGTAATGTATTAAATCAAAATTTGGAAGATTTTGCAGAAGCCAAATTAGTAGTGTTTACAACGCAAATTAAGAATCTAGTTGACCTTTTAAATAAATGCAAAAATACTAGTTCAAACTTTGAACATCAAAGTATTCAGTTAACAGCGGAAGAGGTTAAACATTTCTGTTTATAACGCTTTCTGTTGGTCTCATAAACCATTGATATTATTGAGAAAGACCATGAATCCATACTCGTTGGTATCCCTGATAAGGAGGGGTGTATTATACAATTCGCCCT
>JAUZQP010000087.1 GCA_030950965.1 Mariprofundaceae bacterium | reverse complement strand
CGCATGCAGCATAGACCATCACTGTGATCGGTTAATGCTTCCGTAGGTTCATAGCTAAGCTCTTGTTTTAACTCGTTCATCTCTTCTTTTGTCACATAGGGTGGATTGGATAGCACGGCATCAAACGATGCTGCTGCGGTGGCACTTAATAGGTCGGCAGCAACAAACAACACGCGATCTTCCACACCATGACGGCGAGCGTTGGTTTGTGCGACCTGTAGGGCAGCGACGGAAATATCGCTGGCAATAATAGTCGCATGAGGGAACTCACAAGCCAACGTCACAGCAATGCAGCCTGAACCTGTGCCCACATCGGCAAAGCACCAGTTTTGTTGTGGGTCGGGGAAGGTTGCTAACGCCCATTCAATGATATGCTCCGTTTCGGGGCGTGGAATCAGCGTTGCTTCCGAAACGTTAAACGTACGGCTCCAAAACTCTTTTTCACCCGTAATATAGGCTACAGGCTCGCGTAATTGACGGCGAGCAAGCCATGTTTGGTAGCGCTGTGCCAGCTCAGGGCTGACCGCATCGTGGGCGCGAATAATCATATCTACGCGAGATTGACCGCTCAGATGTTGCCACAATACTTCGGCATCCAAGCGCGGCGATTCACAGCCTACCTGCTGCAAAGATTGTGTTGCTTGTTGCAGTAAAGCGCGTTGCGTTAATCCCTCAGCGTTCAGGGAGCCACTCACCATCTTCGCACACAATGGCGGTAATATAATCATACGGTGTAACATCAAAGGCAGGATTGTTGGCTGCAACACCAAGGCTGGCAATGCGCAAGGTATGTGTTGCACCAAGGGCATCTAAACCCTGGGCGTGGGTCACCTCTTGCTCATCGCGCTGCTCAATGGGAATACTGCGACCATCGGGGCAGTGGGCATCCATCGTGCTGCGAGGGGCTGCAATATAAAAAGGAATGCCGTGCGCCTTGGCTGCTAAAGCTAAGGCATACGTACCGATTTTGTTCGCCGTGTCACCATTAGCAGCAATGCGGTCGGCCCCTGTAACTATGGCATCGACCTGACCGCAAGCCATCATCCAAGCGGCAGCGACATCGGCTTGCAAGCGACAGTCCACCCCTTCTTGTAACAACTCCCACGCGGTTAAACGTGCGCCCTGCAAGCGCGGGCGCGTTTCATCGACCCACACCTTGGGCGTTTCGCCTTGCCGTTGTAGTTGATAGATACCCGACAATGCCGTGCCCCAATCGACGGCTGCCAACCAGCCTGCATTGCAATGGGTGAGAATGCGCCGTTCACCGACTGCCAGCCGTGGCGCTAGGTGTTCGCCCATCGCTTGGTTGCGCTGGACTTCGGCATCGGCGTAAGCCATCGCAACAGCCACCATATCTTCATGGTTGCGTGCCGCCTGCTCCATATTATCGCAGGCGTGAAAAAGGTTCACTGCTGTGGGACGTGTGCGGCGAAAGCGTGGCAGCCAGTATTGGTGAAAAGCATCTTCGCCCTTGCGCCATGCCAATGCCAAGCCTAAGGCTGCAAATGCTCCAATGCTGGGCGCGCCGCGTACCTCCATCGATTCAATGGCTAGAGCCACCACTTCAGGATCATCAGATTCACGCCACTGAATGTTAAACGGTAGCTCTCGCTGATTGATCCAGCGCGGACAACGGTGTGCTACATTCCACATCACGGCACGATGGTGTTGACCATTGATATTCATGATGTTTTACGCAAACGTAGAAGAATGCCCTCCAGCTCTGCTGTCTGCGTGTAATGCAGGCGCAGTTCGCCGCCACCATTTTTTTTGCTTAGGCATTGCACTTTAAGCGATAAGCTGCGGGTTAACTCCTCTTCCAATGCCACCATGTCAGCTGGAGGGGCTTCTTTACTGCGGCTGGGGGCTTGAGCACGCTTCACCTCTTGCTCCATGCGTCGAACACTCCAGCCTTGAGCTATGCACACACGCGCCAATTGCACGGCGGTGATGCTGTCTAAGCCGATCAAAGGGCGTGCATGACCTGCGTCTAAGGTGCGGTTTTCTACCATGTATTGAATTTGCGCAGGTAGCTTGAGCAGACGAATCAGGTTGCTTACTTGAGCGCGCGAGATACCAATGTGTTCAGAAATCTTTTGTTGCGTGTAATGAAAGTCATCCATTAACCGCTGGTAAGCGCGCCCTGACTCGATGGCAGTGAGGTCATCGCGTTGCTCATTTTCAATAATTGCCAATTCCAATGCTTGCGCGTCGGTGACATCACGAATCACCGCAGGAACTTCAGGAAGTCCCACCGCTTGCGCCGCTCGCCACCGCCGTTCCCCAGCAATCAATTGGTAGCTATCACCCATACGGCGCAATAGCACAGGGGTTAAAATGCCGTCTTTACGTACCGATGCAATCAAACTGGCAAGCTCTGCTTCGTGGAATGTTTTGCGTGGCTGGTAAGGGTTCGGCTCAATGCGTGAGGTCAGCACATGACTGGTGTGCGCGGGATCATCGGCGTTATCATCCATCAACAACGCACTTAAACCTTTGCCTAAACCGCGCCCTTTTGCTGCTTTTGTCATGTCATTATCCTGTTGTTTACGTTGTTTGATGTCGCTGTATGAACTCTTGAGCCATATTTAAATATGCTTGTGCGCCGATGGAGCGTGCATCGTGGTACAGCGTTGGCATGCCATAGCTCGGAGCTTCGGACAAACGCACGTTGCGCGGAATGACTTGGTGGTACACCTGCTGACCAAAATAATCACGCGCTTCTGCTTCCACTTGTTGTGATAGGTTGTTTCGTTTATCCACCATCGTGAGGACAATGCCGCCCAACCCTAGTTCAGGGTTCATGGATGTACGAATGCGGCGCATGGTTTCGAGCAGCTGTGATAATCCCTCTAAGGCATAAAACTCTGCCTGCAAAGGAACCAACAATTCATCCGCCGCGACCATAACGTTCAGCGTCAACAGGCTTAAAGCAGGTGGGCAATCCACCAGCACCACATCAAACGGCTCTCCTTGATACTGCTTCAACGCTTTATCCAAGCAGAATTCGCGCTTGGGCGTGTTCACCATCTCTACTTCCGCACCCGCTAAATCCATATTAGTTGGCACAATAAAAAGTCGCTCGTAGGCACTGCTAACAAGGCTTTACTCCAGCCCTGTACGCCCTTGCAACAAGGCATAGGTTCCGTGGCGAAGTTGGTTTTTATCCAAGCCCAAGCCTGACGAAGCATTGCCTTGTGGATCCATGTCGATAATCAACACGCGTTGGTTAAGCATCGCCAGCGAGGCTGCAAGATTAATGGCGGTGGTGGTTTTTCCTACGCCACCTTTTTGGTTGGCTATGGCGACGATACGCCCAATGTTCTTATGTTTCACGTGAAACATCCTCCTGACCATGCCATGCGTAGTGTTGAATTTGCTGTGTGTTCACGGCATCGACAAAGCTGTGCTCAACAGGCTTCCAGTCGCCATGCGCTTGCAAAGGAGCTGTGCCAGATACAGGCATGACTGCTACTGCACCTTTATTCGCATGCGGTGTACACATATCGAACAACGATGCTGGCTCAGTCACAGCACGGGCGGTGAACAGATCAATATTCAAGCACGGTAGGTGGCGCACATCGGCATCATACACTTCGCCGCGCAGACGAACGCGGCGCAGGATATGGCGCAGGAACTCAGCGCGTTTTTTACGCCGCTCCACCAGCACGCCCACCATGTCGGGCATGGCGATCATCAGCGGTACACCCGGCACACCCATGCCGCTACCAATATCCAGAAAGCGGCCATGGTGGCGCGGAATGTAAGGAATCATCGCCAGCGTGGGGTGAATAAACCGTTGGTAAAATTCTGCCTCATCGTCCACCGAGGTAAGGTTCAACGCCTTGCGGAAGCGCAAGACCTCGTGCACATACAGTGCCATTTTTTCTTGTTGTTGTGGGTCAAGTTCAATCATGATGTTGCCGTAAGTACAAAGTCAATGCGGTAATAGCCGCTGGAGTCATGCCTGATAAACGTGATGCCTGCCCCACGCTGCTGGGTTGAGCTGCGGTCAATCGTTGAACACACTCATGGCTCAAGCCTTTGACCTCCGCATAGACAAACGCGGCAGGAATCGCCAACCGTTCGTAATTGCGAAAACGTTTCACTTCCAGCAACTCTTTTTCTAAATAACCGTGGTAATGAATCGTTGCCATGCAGTGTGCCTGCTGGTGGATGGTTAAACTATCGGCACCAGGCAGTAATACCATAGCGTGGCGCGTATCAACATCGACGCGATGGCAATAATTCATAAACGCCATACCTTGCGACAGCACAGGCAGGTCATGCGACTGCAAACGTGCTTGCCACACCTTACCAGAGCCCACCATTAACGCTTCGGCAGCGGCAATCACCGCCTGCTGCTCCTCCATTTGTTGGCTTACGGTGCGTGCATCGTCACTGCTTAACAAGCCACAGCGCAGGGCATGAGGGGCAAGGCGACTCAGCGCGTTATCCTCGCGCAGATGCAAGCGAAACTCAGCTCGCGACGTAAACATGCGGTACGGCTCGGTTACGCCTCTGGTCACCAGATCATCTACCATCACACCCAGGTAGGCTTCGCTGCGATCAGGAACCCATGTTTCTAGGTCACACGCCACAGCGGCGGCATTGATGCCTGCCAACAAACCTTGTGCCGCAGCTTCCTCATAACCCGTTGTGCCGTTGATCTGCCCCGCCAAAAACAGACCGGCCACACGTTTGGTTTCCAGCGTATTGTGCAGCTCGGTAGGGTCAATATAATCGTACTCAATAGCATAGCCCGGGCGCAATACGCGGACGTTTTCCAAGCCTGTGATGCAACGCAAAAAGGCCATCTGCACATCAATCGGCATGGATGTGGATATCCCGTTGGGGTACACCTCTTGATTCTCCCAGCCTTCGGGCTCAAGGAATATTTGATGACTGTCTTTGTCGGCAAAACGGGTGATTTTATCTTCGATACTAGGACAGTAGCGTGGTCCCTTCCCTTCGATCTGTCCGCTGTACATCGGCGAACGATGAAGGGCATCACGCAGCACTGTATGTGCTTGAGCATTGGTTCGGGTGATGGCACAGCTCATTTGGCGCGGAGTAATGGTGCGATTGAATACCGACACGGGCAAGGCTTTTGCATCGCCCTGCTGTTGCTCCAATTGATCCCAAGCAATACTGCGCTTGTCTAGGCGTGGCGGCGTGCCTGTTTTTAGTCGTCCCAAACGGAAATCGCAATGCTCCAAACCTGGTGTAATCCCCATGCTTGCAGGGTCGCCTGCGCGTCCAGCAGGCAAGCGTGTTTCGCCAATGTGAATTTCACCACGCAAAAATGTACCCGCAGTCAGCACCACCGCATCGGCTTCATGGGTGCTGCCATAGTTATCCACCACGCCACGCACTACATCGCCGTCAATCAACAAGCGCTCTGCCGTGGCTTGATAGATCTCTAGCGTGCGGTGGGATTCGAGTAAATCACGCATCGCAAGATGGTATTGCATACGGTCACATTGCACGCGTGTTGCTTGCACGGCAGGCCCTTTGCGCTGATTAAGCACGCGGTACTGTAATGCAGCGCGATCTGCTGCCTTGCCCATCAAACCACCCAAGGCATCTACCTCTTTGACCAAATGGCTTTTACCAATTCCACCAATGGCGGGGTTGCAGGACATCTTGGCAATGGTGTCGATATTCTGCGTCAGCAATCGCACACGCGCACCACGGCGAGCGGCAGCGGCAGCCGCTTCACAACCTGCATGACCTGCGCCAATGACTAAAACATTCATTTTTTCATGTTTCACGTGAAACTTCACCCCGTATTGCCATTATTCTACCCGTGTGCGTATAGCCCTGAATCATGGCAGTACCCTAAGGATGGCGTGGCGTAATTCAATTGATGCAATCACTACGCTGGAGCTTGACTCTGTACGCTGCTACGATTGCGCCCATGGAAGAACGTACACATTTCGGCTTTGAACAGGTTAGCTCCGACGAGAAAAAAGATCGGGTGATGGGAGTTTTCTCCTCTGTTGCAAATAAATATGATATGATGAATGACTTGATGAGCGGTGGTATGCATCGACTTTGGAAGTGCCGCATGCGCCAGTGCGCTGCTGTTCGCTCAGGCCAAACAGTGTTGGATGTTGCTGCTGGCTCAGGTGATGTTGCCTTAGGGCACTTGAAGAAGCTGGGCGCATCGGGGCGCGTGATTCTCTCCGATCTCAACGACCCCATGTTGCGCGAAGGTGCGCGACGTATGTTGGATGACGGTCATCTGCCTGGGCGCGCCGACTGCATTCAAGCCGATGGTAGCAAGCTGCCGTTTGCTGATGCCTCGATGGATTGCGTCAGCATCGCCTTTGGCATTCGCAACTTCGTTGATATTGAGGCTGGACTAGCCGAGTTTTACCGTGTGCTTAAACCAGGCGGGCAGTTCATCTGCCTAGAATTTTCCAAACCTGTGCTGCCCTTGCTGGATGTGGTGTACGACACCTACTCCTTCCATGTCATTCCACGCTTAGGCAAATGGGTCACGGGCGATAGCGAATCCTACCAATACTTGGTCGAGTCCATTCGTCGGTTCCCCGACCAACAGCGCTTTTCTCGTTTAATTTCACAAGCGGGGTTCGACCTTGTACGCCACGAAAACATGACGGGTGGTGTGGTCGCACTACACCGAGGTTACAAGCTGTGAATGTGATGTTTTTACCGTTACGGCTGATTCCTATTCCGGTACAATGCGTAGTCGCAGCGACGGTGTTAAACCTAGGCTTGCAACGCGAACCAGAACTACTGGAGCAAGCCTACGACCTTGATGGTCATATATTCCGCATTCATGTGCGTGATACAGGCGCGTTGTTCTTTTTGTCGTTTCAGGGCGGACAGGCGCAGGTTCATCCACGTTATGATGGTGCTGTCAATGTCCGTATCAGTGCCGAAACCAGCGGTTTTGCGCGGATGATTTTTAACCACGAAGATCCCGATGAGTTGGTCTTTCGCCAGCTTTTGACGCTTTCAGGTGACTCAGAATCTATGTTGCGTTTTAAAAAATTGATGCAACACGCCGATGTGCAATGGGAACAAGAACTCGAACGCGCTTTTGGCAACTTCTTTGGTCGCCGCGTCGCTAAAGCCGCCCGTGCCGCCATTGAAGCAGAAGAAAAAATTCGTCTCAACATTTATGACACCCTACAACAGGGCTTACGTGCCATCGACACCCCCGATGAGCAGCGCGTGCAACAATGGCAAGCAGGCGTGGAGCATTTGCAACATCGCTTAAGCCGTTTAGAACAGCAGGTGGTGCGCGATGAACATCAGGTAGATCACCTACATCAACCTACCATATTATGAAGCTAGCGGGTAATTTACATCGCAACCTTCGTCTTATCAAAATCGGTTATATTCTCACCACCCACGGTATGGCTGCCTTGGCGATGCGCATGCGCCTGTTTTACCCCTATGCTTGGTTGATTCAATGGTTTCGCGATGATGCGCCCAGCGATGATCTGGGTGTACAACTGCGCTTAGCCTTAGAGCAACTCGGCCCTACTTTTATTAAATTTGGTCAAATGATGTCCACCCGCGTGGATCTTTTACCCATACCCGTAGCATTAGAGCTGAAAAGACTTCAGGACAATGTGCCTGCCGAACCGATCTCCCATGTCGAAAAAGTGATTGAGAACGCCTTTAAAAAACCGATGACGGGTGATAATGGTGTATTCAAAACCTTCGATGCCGCGCCCATTGCTGCCGCTTCGATTGCGCAAGTTCATTTTGCTGAGTTGCACAATGGGCAACAAGTCGCAGTTAAAATTCGCCGCCCCAACATCACGCGCACCATTGATGCCGACCTCGATATTTTACGCTTGTTGGCACGGATGTTTGAACGCTACTTCCCTGAGTATCGCCGCCTCAAGGCCAGAAGCGTTATCGAAGAGTTTGCCGACAGCATTCGTGGTGAATTGAACCTACGCGCCGAAGCTGCCCATGCCAGTCGCTTTGAAGAGAACTTCGCCGACCTTGAAGGCATTCGCGTACCAGCGGTGCAATGGGCATACACCAGCACCGAAGTGCTCACGATGGAACGTATTTCAGGGATTCCCATTGACGAAAAGGATGCCTTAATTGCGGCCAAGCATGACACATTGCAATTGTGCGACAGGGCGGCAACGCTGTTTTTTCACATGGCGTTTGTCGATGGTTACTTCCATGCTGATATGCATCCTGGTAATATCTTTGTGTCTGAAAGCGGTGAACTGGTTTTGGTGGATTTTGGCATTGTCGGTCGTTTAAGCATGGACTCTCGCCGTTATATTGGTGTCATGATGCTGGCCTTTTTGCAAGAAGATTACCACCGCGCTGCCATGATTCATCTAGAAGCGGGCTATGTACCAGAAAACACCAATATATCGGCATTTGAAGATGCCTTGCGTGAAATTGCCGTACCTATTTTCAACCGTCCTTTGGCGCAAATATCCATTGCTGAATTACTGTTTGGTATGTTTGCCGTAACCGAACGCTTCCACATGGAAACACGCACTGAATTGCTGCTACTGCAAAAAACAATGGTACTACTCGAGGGTGTGGCGCGTGAACTGGCTGGCGAATTCAATATGTGGACATCAGCCAAGCCCTTGGTTACGCGCTGGGCTGCCCGTCACATGGGGCCTATGGGTAAGGCTGAGGTGATGGCGCAAGATGCCAAGCGTTCTGCGCGCCAATGGATGCAACTCCCTGAGCGGATTGATACTGTGATGCAGCAACTGGAGCAAAAACAAGAGAGCTCCCCGAGTTATAACAGTGCCACGACTGTGCGGCTGAGTGGCGCGCTGTTGTTGGCGGCAGCAGGCGCATTAATCACCTGCTTTGTGGGCGATATAAACAACTCCCCCTTGATTGTAGCGGGTGCAACAGCCAGCGCGATCATAGGGTTGATACTGGTATTGCATGAATAAGCCACACGTCACCCTAATCTGGGCAGAAGACGAACAACATCTCATCGGCAATGGTACTGAACTGCCGTGGCATATCTCTGCGGATATGGCGTGGTTCCGCCAACAAACCATGGCTAAGCCGATTCTCATGGGGAGAAAAACTCATGAGTCCATCGGTCGCGCCTTGCCTGGTAGGATGAATATCATTCAAAGTCGCAGCGCGCGCAACTGGGGCAAAAATTGCGTGGCTGTCACCACCATAACGCAAGCACTGCAAGCTGCGGCGGAGCATCCCGAACTGATGGTCATGGGCGGTGCTGAAATTTATCAACGCTGGCTGCCACTGGCAGATCGCTTGCTAGTCACCCATGTAGAGGGCTGTCACAAGGGTGATGTATATTTCCCACCGATGGTCTGGGACGCATGGCAGTGTATCGCTGAAGTACGCCCTGACGATGGCGAGCCATGTCGCTTTTGTACCTATGAACGCTGTTAACGCACATGGCATCTTGCCACACTGTGCGATGGAACATCTTTTCACAGCGCGTCAAAAAGTCCATGCGCGTTTATTGAGGGGGTCACATGTTCCATGTTAAGATTCGTCGCGCCTGTGCTGATGATTTTGCTGCTGTGTACGCGCTGAATTGCGC
>JAUZQP010000086.1 GCA_030950965.1 Mariprofundaceae bacterium | reverse complement strand
CCTGCGACAACAAATAGCAGGGGAGATGATTGTCGTTCGAGTGCAAAAAGACGGCGTTATTTTTAACAAGGGCGATAGCAGTTTGGATGTTTACTTGGTGCGTTCAGGTGCCCTAGCGATCAAAATCGTCATGCCTGGTGAACAGGTACAGCTTAAAATAGTTCAAGGTGGCAGCGTGATCGGTGAGACCACCATTGCCGATAACGGCAAGCGTGCTATAACCGTACAAGCGGCAAGCGATGCGGTGTTATTGCGCTGGAGTGGATCAGCTTACCAAGCCTGTTACCAAACCCATCCCGCCCTACAAGCATTGGCTACGAAACATCTGCACGCATTACAGCAAGAACTTGAACACTTTCACTATAGCGTAAAGCCCAAGGATGAAGATGACAGCCACCCTGCAGCACTACTAGAAAGCTTGCTGAGCCCCAAACAAACAACCGACGAGGCATAACCTGACATTCACCAACACTGTCACGCCCTTGCTTGCCCCTTTGTCCGCAATCATCACGGCAATGTATGAATATCAGGATACGGTTTGATATTGATCCTGAATTATTACATGAGCAATGCCATAAGAACAGTGAAGCGTAGGTTGGGTTTCGCTTCGCTCTACCCAACCTACGTGCTGATAATTAAGGGAAGTTATATTTTTACATGTCGTATTTACCCGGGGATTTAGGCATAATACAGATTATGCACGTTTCTCGTTGATGTTGCGCACGCGCTTTGCTCCCAGCCCGACGGGGTTACTGCACCTGGGCAATGCCTATTCTGCCCTGTATTGCGAGCAGTGGGCTAAGCAGCAGCAGGCTCAGTTGTGGTTGCGTATCGAAGATATTGACCACACCCGTTGTCGCCCCCCCTATATTCAGGCAATTCGTGATGATTTAACGTGGCTGGGCATGAGCTGGCAGAATGAAGCACCGTTGCAAAGTGCACGACTGCATGTCTATGAGCACGTTTTAAAAGAGTTACAGCAGCAAGATTTGATCTACCCATGTTTCTGTACACGCCGTGACTTTGCCCTTCATTCTCCCAGTACCGTTGAATCAAGATGGCAATGCCCCCAAGCATGTGCGCAACTATCTAGCAGCGCACGACAGCGGCAGATGGCTCAAAAGAGTTATGCCATGCGCTTGAATTGTGCTGTAGCACGGCATGGCACAGCCAGTGATTTGGCATGGCAAGATCACCAACAACAGTATCATCATGTATGGGATGAATTGAATGCTGACCCCATTATTGGGCGCAAAGACATTCGTTACAGTTACCATTTATGCGTAGTAGTTGACGATGCGGAACAAGGGATTACGCATATTATACGCGGCATGGATTTACTACCTAGCACGGCTATTCACCGCCTATTACAAGCGCTGTTGAGCCTACCTTCGCCACTGTATGCACATCACCCTTTACTGCTAGATAATCAAGGGCAACGCTTGGCTAAACGCGTTGCCTCGACGGCGTTGCAAGCTATGCGAGAGACAGGTGTTTCTGCTGCGTCAGTGCGCCAAAAATTGCGCCGATGACTTGAATTCAGACCGTGACATAACGGGGCTATGCGCCGTGTATCTGCCTTGAAGAAGATACAAAAATCCTACCCCTTCTTGGTCTATTATTGGTTGCGTGTTACCTAAGGCAACTCGCAATAAATAATCTACCAAAATTATTCACCAATATTGTCGCGCCCTTGCTTGCCCCTTTATCCGCAACGGATGCCTTGTCAGTCGAGCGTATCCATGGGTACGCTACTTCCGACAAGGCATCCGTTGCAAACAAAGGTTCTACGCAATCATCACGACGATTCATGAATAATTCAGGCTAAGGCTATGAATTCTTCATTATCGTTTTAGAGTTGCGGCGACTATTTATCGCAGGGAAGCCCTTTTCAATGACTCATTGTTCGGAAATCGAAAAACGACGCACGTTTGGTATTATATCTCATCCTGATGCGGGTAAAACCACGCTGACAGAAAAACTGCTGCTCTTCGGCGGTGCTATTCAAATGGCAGGGGCAGTGAAAGCGCGTAAAGCGACCCGTCATGCCACCAGTGACTGGATGAAAATTGAACAGGATCGTGGTATTTCGGTGGCTTCCTCGGTGATGAAGTTTAACTACCGTGATTTTGAGATCAACCTTCTGGATACCCCTGGGCATCAGGATTTCTCGGAAGACACTTACCGTGTATTGACTGCTGTGGACTCGGCAATGATGGTGATTGACTCAGCCAAAGGTGTGGAGACACAGACTGAAAAATTGATGGAGGTGTGTCGTATGCGCAACACTCCGATTATCACTTTCATCAACAAAATGGATCGTGAAGGTCAAGAGCCGCTCGATCTATTGGCAGATATTGAAGAGAAGCTACAGATTGAGTGTGCCCCCTTATCTTGGCCTATCGGTATGGGCAAAGCCTTCAAAGGGGTCTACAACCGTTACCGCAAAGCCCTGCATTTATTCACCCCCGGTACAGAAGGCGAAGACGATCAAGCAGTCATCATTGAGGATTTGAACGATCCTCGCCTTGATGAGCTGTTAGGCTCGCAGGCGGATGAGCTGCGCGATGATATTGAATTGCTAGAGGGTGCAGCAGCGCCGTTTGAAATGGAGCACTTTCTTTCTGGCAGTCAGACCCCTGTGTTTTTTGGTAGTGCGATCAATAACTTTGGTGTGCGTGAGCTACTGGATGCTTTTGTCGAATTTGCTCCTGCACCAGCGCCACGAGAGACAACGCAACGCATGGTTGACCCCAGTGAAAAGGCTTTTTCAGGCTTCTGCTTCAAAATCCAAGCCAATATGGATCCTGCTCACCGTGACCGCATTGCTTTTTTTCGGATCTGTTCGGGCAAGTTCAGCCGTGGCATGATGGTGCGTCACCACCGCATCGGTAAAGATGTTAAGCTTGCTAACGCGACCATTTTTATGGCGCAAGATCGGGCGCATATCGAAGAAGCATGGCCTGGTGAC
Source organism: Mariprofundaceae bacterium (assembly GCA_030950965.1). GTDB lineage: Bacteria > Pseudomonadota > Zetaproteobacteria > Mariprofundales > Mariprofundaceae > AB-137-C09. The sequence continues at coordinate 3,442 of JAUZQP010000086.1, read as the reverse complement.
ATCATCGGGATTCATAATCACGGTACGATTCGTATTGGCGATACCTTCAGTGATAAAGAGGTGTTGAACTTTACAGGGATTCCCAACTTTGCCCCTGAATTATTTCGGCGCGTCCGTTTGAAAGATCCGATGAAACGTAAACAACTGCATAAGGGTTTAATTCAATTGTCCGAAGAGGGGGCGGTGCAGGTCTTTCGCACACTGCTAGGTGGGGACTATATTCTTGGCGCCGTCGGCGTATTACAGTTTGATGTTACAGTGGAACGTTTGAACACCGAATACCGTGTAGATGCAGAATATACGGGAACGGATTTTAAAGTAGCACGCTGGGTGCATTGCGATAACGAAGCGCGTTTGAGTGATTTTCGGCGACAGTTTGAAGTGAATTTAGCAGAAGATGCTGATGGTTGCTTGACCTATTTGGCCCCCAGTCAATGGAAGTTAAACTACACCATCGAACAATGGCCCGAGATTGAGTTCCGCAAAACACGAGAACAATTGGCTTGATCTGTTTGAGAATCAACAGTAGGGATGAATGATTCTGGTTAAAGACATCAATAGCAAGTAGGGATGTTTTTGTAGGCATGATAAGCCGTAGTCGCATCATGCCTACGTTGCAGCAGCGGTGGTGATGAATGTTTTATACGCCTTAAACGGGAATCCATGTTCGCGGTCATCATTGCTCAACTATAAGTAAAGTATGATATTTTATGAATTTTAGGAGAATAAGATGTTAAAAGGTAATATGGTAATTGGTCAGTCTGGTGGCCCAACGGCGGTGATTAATCAATCATTGGTGGGTGCAATTTTAGCTGCGCGCCAAGCCGATGCGATTGAAAAAATCTTGGGGGCGCATCATGGCCTTCAAGGTATTATGAATGAAGATTTCATCGACCTAACGACGCAAGATGAGGCGCAATTAGAAGCCGTGGCTGCTACACCTGCTGCCGCGCTGGGTTCGGTGCGTTTAAAGCCAGGTAAGGCAGAGTGTGAACGCGTGTTTGAAGTGTTCCGCAAGCATCATGTGCGTTATTTCTTTTATATTGGTGGTAATGACTCAGCGGAAACAGCCTATATTATCGCAGAAATGGCGCGTGAAGCGAATTATGAATTTTGCACCATGCACATTCCTAAAACCATCGACAATGATTTAAAAGTCACCGACCATTGCCCAGGTTTTGCTTCAGCAGCGCGCTTTGTTGCCTTGGCATTCATGGGTGATGATCGTGATAATGCGGCGTTAAGCGGCGTGAAAATTAACGTAGTGATGGGTCGGCATGCGGGATTTTTGACCGCTGCCGCTGCCTTAGCACGTCAAAGTGACAGTGATGGCCCTCATTTGATTTATCTGCCCGAGCGGGTATTTGATGTGGCACGCTTCCAACAAGATGTGCGCAATGTGATGGCACGTTATGGTCGTTGCGTGGTCGCTGTTTCCGAAGGGGTAGGCGATGCCGATGGTAACCCTATTGCTAGCAGCGGTGAACGTGATTCCCATGGTAACATCCAGCTTTCTGGCACGGGAGCCTTGGGCGATGCATTAGCAGCACACGTTAAAGCTGCTTTCGCTGGCGAAACTGTGCGCGTGCGCGCTGATACCTTTGGCTATTTGCAACGCAGTTTCCCTTCGGTGGTATCCGAAGTCGATGCGCGTGAAGCCCGTGAAGTAGGCGCGTTTGCGGTGAATCATGCCGTTAATACTGCTGAGCCTGCATCCATTGCCATCCGTCGTCTGTCATCTACGCCGTATGCTTCCGAGTACTTCAGTACGCCGTTGTCCAGTGTGGCACGCGAAGCCACTGAAATGAAAGATGCATACATCAACGCCGAAGGCAATGATGTAACCCAAGCATGGTTAGACTATGCGGAGCCATTGGTCGGTGATTTACCTTTGATTGGTCGTTTATAGTCTGAAGCTGTCATCATTCACTTCCTCCACTGTTTTTTCTTCTCCCTGCGTTGAAAGTGCTCGTTTATTAAAGCGTAAACTGCGCGATTTCACCTTGAGGGCGAAAAACAGAGGGGGGTGTGAATGACTCATAAGAATCATTCAGGTTGACTATTCCAAGGAGTATTTTTTGCCTTTTTCTTACCGTTTTCTATGGCTACTATTTCCCTCATTAGTATGGCTTAATAGCTGTTCTGATCAAGATGATCTATTTAGTCTGTCGCTGGATCAAAATAAAAATCTACCCGTCGTAGCCACGGTGGGAAAACAGGTTATTTTAGATTCTGAAGTCGATGCAGAGTTACAATACATGCCCAGCTCGTTGCAGCAACAGTCACAAATGCCTGAAATACGACACCGAGTGGAAGAAATTCTCATTCGTCGCGCTGTACTGAGCCAACAAGCTGTGGCACAAGGTTTAGATCTTGAACCCGATGTCGCTACAAGCATCCACGAAGCACGCGATAATATTTTAATTGATGCTTTAAAATCACGGCACTTAAACCAAATGTCCGTACCAGACCAAGCTGCGCTGAAAACTTACTACGACAGTCATCGTGATGATTTTGCTATCCCTGAGCAAATTCATGCCGCTCATATTTTGTTACTGAATAAAAAAGAGGCAGATCGTGTTTATGACCTGCTCAAGCATAAGCCTGCGCTGTTCTCTAAACTGGCAATAAAAGAATCCTTGGATGATAGTAACAATACCCGAGGGGGAGATCTTAATTGGTTCCCTCGTGGTGTCATGGCAGAAGCCTTTGAGCAAGTAGCATTTGCGATGAAAGATAAGGGTCAAATTAGCAAGCCTGTACAAACAAAAAGCGGCTGGCATATCATTGTCTTAAAAGGACGTAAAGCGGGACGTATGCAATCATTCGCCGATGCACAAGAAGAGATCGTTCATGTCTTACAGCATCAAGCCTTAGAACAATGGATCAATAAGTTGGTCGCTCAGGCGAATGTGCACCGTAAGAAAAAACCAGCATTCAATGACCCTATTGAACTTCCTCATGGGTTACACACACCACTGAGTAATTTGCAGAAATCTTCAGTATCTAAGGGGACAGTCAACTCTGAGAGAGAGGTCACAATGGATAAATACGCTAAAACAGCCCCTATGCACGATGACTATTCCTCCGCTTCGCCCTTAGGCAACGCGCACTAAAAAAACGACTTTCCGCTTAAGACGGAGCAAAAAGAGCGCTGCAACGGTGAAGCGTAGATTATTTATTGCGAGTTACCTAGGGTGCGCTTGCGCACCACACAGCGGTACAACTCATGCAGAGGTGTGATAAATGAATAAGTGTATGGGTTCTACCACGCCATGTTGTGCGCAAGCGCACCCTACCCTTGAGTTCAAATCCTTGCCATCAAACCCCGTTCAACACGCAGGGTGATTGCATCAAAGAGGGGTTGACAATTCATTAATAAATAGCTACCCAATGGGATATGAAAACACTATCAACATCAATTATCTCGTATTTTACATCT
>JAUZQP010000085.1 GCA_030950965.1 Mariprofundaceae bacterium | reverse complement strand
TCGCGATGATGTAAAAACAGGTGTGATTACCTATAAATTAGCTGCCCATGCGGCTGATTTGGCGAAGGGTCACCCTGGGGCACAGCATCGGGATAATGCTTTGAGCAAGGCGCGCTTTGAGTTCCGTTGGGAAGATCAATTTAACCTTAGCCTCGACCCTGACACAGCACGCAGTTACCACGACGAAACCTTGCCTAAGGATTCGGCCAAGGTGGCGCATTTTTGTTCCATGTGCGGACCAAAATTTTGTTCGATGAAGATTACCCAAGATGTGCGCGATTATGCCGCTGAACATGGGTTTGATTCGGAAGAAGCATTGGATGAAGGCATGCGCGAGCAGTCGGATACCTTTAATGCTCAAGGCGGGGATATTTACCACAAAGCCTAATCGGTTTACCATAGCGCACGGCTTGATACATTAGCCGTGCGCCCCAAGGAGAATACCATGCAATTAGCTAAAAACATAATGAATGCTGCCCCGCCTTATTGCTTGTTGGATACACCAGTCAAAGAGGTTATCCAACGTTTTTCAGATGAACAAATCAGTGGCATGCTGGTGGTGGATAGTGAAGATCGTTTGCGCGGTGTGATTACTGAATCAGACTTAGTTGATCAACAAGCACGCCTTCATGTACCAACCGCGATGGTCTTATTTGATATGATTGTACCACTCGGTGAAGAGCGTTTTGAACAAGAGTTAAAACGTTTGCAAGCCCTGCAAGCGGCTGATTTGATGGTAGAAGATGTGAGCACTGTCGCGCCTGATGATGGCTTGGACATCATTGCCTCATTGATGAGTGAGGCGCATGTTCATCATCTCCCTGTGGTGGACGATGGTATAATTATGGGCGTTATTTCGCGCCATGATGTAGTCAAAGCGTTGGCTGAAGGCCGTAATTCTTAGGCTGCATTAATTTTCATGACTTTGCTGGATGACGCTGCGTTGGTAGCAGTACCATCTTCGCAGTATGGCGGTAGTATCCCCCCTGTGCTTGATTCTTACCGTTTTCCCTTTTTGTTGTCCGCCTGCTTACTGATGCTGATCGTGTGGTCACCATCGGCCTTGGCGAACCCTAAACCACAGCCTCCTGCTGAAGTTCGCGTAGCTATGGATGCGACAGTGGTCTATAGCGATAGCTATTCTGAAGTGCCACAAGAGCATATTCGCACCTTGTTAAACGAGGGGGCTATTGTATCGACCAGTTGGCAACTCAGTGTGCAGCGACATCGTAGCTATTGGGTAAATGAGCGCATAGCTAATGTTGAAATCATTCATCAAGTTACCCCTGATCTCATTGCGCGGCGTTGGATTTTGCTGGATGTGAGTACAGGAATCAGCAAAACAACGCGCTCTTTGCAGCACGCCTTAAATTTTCTCCTCACGATGAAATCAGTGCCCGTGGTTGATCGCAGTTTATTACAGCAGCAAGACGAGCTGCTGCAAGAGCGTGGACGCTACCTGTTGCGGGTGCGTCTGCATGTTCGTGATGGTGTCATCAACCCTGCAGCATGGCGCAGTTTATTGCGTTTGGGTAAAACCGTTGGAATGAAGGATTTTTCCTTGCCATGAGCACAGCATTCCGCTTACTTCCTTTATTATTATCCCTGTTATTATTAGCGGCTGTTACACAATTATGGCCGAGTAAAGATGCTGATTTAATGGGGCTGACTGGGCTGATTGGCTGGTTTAATGTCATATTATTGATGGTACTGGCATTTTTCCTCTTTCGTTATGGTCTGCGTTTACTGCGTGGGAAAACGAACCAACATGGTGCTTCTGCACTGCGCGCTAAATTGGTGATTGCACTGGTAGGTATGCTATTGATTCCAGCGGTGTTACTACAAGGCTCCGCCAGTTACGTGGTTAATCGCGGACTGGATAATTGGTTTGATGTAAAGGTAGAGAATTTACTGGGTCGAGCAATGAAGCTGGCTGAAGGTTTATACAGCAGAATTGACCAAGAGCTCCAACACAGCTTATTGGAGCTCAGTAACGATAGTACATTGCGCGCTCAGTTGGCTATTTTGCCATTAAGTAGTAATGAACTGAATACTTACATGAATGAAGTAGTCGATCATTACAATTGGGAAAGTATGCAGCTATTTGACCGCAATGAGCGCTTGATTGCCAGCATTCAACGGGGCGAGCTAACGCCGCTCAAAGCCGATGATTTCACTGAACAAGCGCGCATTGCCATGACCTTGGGCAAAGTCACCACAGAGGTACTCAGCAAAGGATCTCGTGAACAGATGGTGGGCTATGCGCCGATTATCATCCATCAGAACGCCATTGCTTTGATACGCGTAAGCGTGCTTATGCCCGAAGGTTTGGTCGAACACGCACGCGCCGTGGAAGAGGATAATCGCAGCTACCATGAATTGGCTCGTCACCGCGAATCATGGGGGCAATTGTTCGATCATTTAATGACGTTGATTACCGTCTTTATCGTCTTAATTGCAGGTATCATTGCACTGATTTTCGCACGCACTTTAACGCGCCCTGTTGAGCAATTAGCCCGTGCATTAGCACAGGTCAGCGATGGCGATCTTGATGTCTCTATCAGCGGTGCGCCCCAAGACGAATTGGGGAGTTTGGTGTCATCTTTTAATATCATGACGCAGAAACTCAAGTCCAATACCCAAGCCGTAGCTGATGCACAACGAGAATTAACCCAAGCCTTGGCCGAGAGTCAACAGGGCAAGCATATTTTGGAGAACTTACTAGCCAACCTTCAAGCAGGTGTGTTATTGCTCAATGAAGAGGGGCATATTCACTTAAGCAACCTTGCCTTTGCCCAACTGTTGGATATTGAGCCCGCCATACTGGAAAAAATTGAGCCAGATCAAACGCTTAGCACGGTAGCGATGCCAGCCGCGACAGCGCGTATGCAGCTGATTTACCATGTGCTAGAGGAGCTAAAGTCTGGTAGCGAATCCAGCTTACAGCAGCAATTGGAAGTACCCATGGGGCATCAACGGCGTATCTTATTGGTGCGTGGTGTGCGACTCTCTATTCCTGAACCTTCGGGCTTTAAAGGCTATTTGTTGGTTATTGATGATCTCACTGATCTTGCCGAGGCACAGCGGCAACAAGCCTGGCTGGAGGTGGCACGCAGCGTCGCCCATGAGATTAAAAACCCCTTGACTCCGATTAAGTTGGCTGCGGAACGATTACAGCGTCGCGTGCAAAAAAACAGGATTGACCCACATATTTTTGAACAGTGTGCGCAAACGATTATTCGCCAAACTAACCGCTTATTGCGCCTAACGAGTGACTTTTCCACCTTAGCGAGCTTGCCTAAGCCGCGTTGTAGCCATGTGGTGGCGACCGTATTTATTGATGAGTTAATCGATTTGTATGCCGCTTACCCGCGTGTGTGTGTGCAGCAACCGACCACCAGTTGGGACTGTTTTTGCGATGAGGATCAAGTTCGTCAGGTGTTAATTAACTTGATGGATAATGCCTTGGCAGCCACTCAAGCGAATCGTGATGCTGTACGCATGTATATGGCGCATGATGACGGCATGACTTTATTCCATATTGAAGATGATGGTACGGGCATTCATCATGATAACGCTACTGTTATTTTTGATTCGTACTTTTCAACCAAAGCGGAGGGCTCGGGTCTGGGCCTATCCATTTCTAGTAGGATTGCTAAAGAGCATGATGGAGAATTGGTGCTATTATCAGCCCAACAGCCCACCCATTTTTGCTTACGCATTCCAAATCATTCTCGTTGATGGAGTTTCTATGAATCCGCATATTATGATTGTTGATGATGAAGAGGCGATTCGGGAGTCACTGCAAGGTGTACTCGAAGATGAAGATTATGTCGTGAGTTGCGCTGCCTCGGGTGAAGAGGCGATTGCCCGTTTTCGTAAACGCCCGGTGGACTGTATCTTGCTGGATATTTGGATGCCAGGTATTGATGGTTTAGAAACCATGAATCGCTTGCACCAAATGGATCATGATGTGCCTATTATTATGATGTCAGGGCATGCCACTGTGGACACGGCAGTACAAGCCACACGACAAGGTGCATTCGACTTTTTAGAAAAGCCGTTGTCATCGGACAAGCTCCTGATTTTGCTTCGGAATGTATTACAAAAGCGTAAGTTAGAACGAGAAAATTTAGGGCTTCGTCAAAATATGCGCGAGCGTTCGCGCACGGAGTTAATTGGCAAAAGCCGACTGATTGAGCGGACGCGGCAACTGATTCGCCGCGTCGCCGCCAGCGACACACCGGTGTTGATTTTAGGTGAACACGGCACAGGCAAAGCCATTGCCGCACGCATGATTCATCAACTATCACAGCGTGCAGAAGCACCGCTGGTGGAGTTAAACATCGCTGGCATACCCGAAGCGCAAGTGGCCTCTGAGCTATTTGGTCATGAGAAGGGTGCCTTCCCTGGTGCGTTGCATAAGCAAATTGGCCGTTTTGAACAGGCACATCAGGGTATTTTATTCATGGATGAATTGGCGGATGCCCCCGTGGGTATTCAAGCACGTATTTTACGCGCCATGCAGGAGCGACGCATCACCCGATTGGGTTTGCCCATGCCGATCCCTAATCATGTGCGCGTCATTGCAGCTTCAGCCTATGACCCTGAGCTGCTTATTCGTCAGGGGCGGTTGCGAGAAGATGTCTATTACCGCTTAAATATCGTCACGATTACGCTGCCACCCTTGCGTGATTACCTCGAAGACTTCGCTTTGCTGAGTAGCACCTTGGCTGCCGAGCAGGTGAAATCATTGGGCGGCGAACCCATATCATTCTCAGATGACATGATTAAGCTACTCAAAAGTTACACGTGGCCGGGTAATATTCGCGAACTGCGCAATTATATTGAACGCTGCCATATCTTATTGCCAGGGGAAGAGATCACGCCAGAAAATATGCCGCCGTTGGATGGTGTGGTACGACGTGCAACGGCGGGGGCTGCGCAAGAAAACACCTTTAATCATGCATCGTTTAACCATGCACGCGAGGCATTTGAGCGCAATTACCTCTATTATCATCTGCAAAAAAACCATTGGAACATCAAGCGCACATCCGAAGAGTTAGGCATGGAGCGCAGCCAGTTGTATCGCAAAATCAAAGCGTATGAATTGGTTCAGGATGAAGAAGTATGAATGTCATCATTTTAGGTGCGGGTGAAGTCGGCTATCATATTGCTGAGCGATTGGCTCGCGAAGGCAATAATGTCTCCGTCGTCGATATTGATGAAGACCGCCTTAAACGGGTGGCGGATAATATGGATGTGCGTACGGTGCTGGGTGAAGCGACACACCCCAGTGTATTAGCGCGTGCTGGCGCTGCTGATGCGGAATTATTAATTGCCGCGACGGTGAGCGATGAAAGTAATATGCTCGCCTGTCAGGTGGCGCACTCCCTGTTTAAAGTCACCACTAAAATGGCGCGCATTCGCGAACCCGATTATGTTCAACATGGTGATAAGCTGTTTGGTCGTGATGACCTGCCGATTGACACGATTATTTCACCCGAGCGCGAAGCAGCCAGCTCTATTCTGCGCCGTCTGCAAGTCATCTCAGCACTGGATGCACAAGAATTTTCCTCGGGCAGGGTGCATCTTCTCAGCATTAAAATAACCCCGAAAAGCCTACTTGCAGGTATTTCGATTCGTGATATATCCGAACGCTTGGGCAGTATTGCCGCCTGTGTTGTAGCACATGAACATAACGGTACATGGCGAGTTCCTGATGGTAACAGCTCGTTGCTAGCGGGTGATAGCGTTTATTTAGCTGTCGCCAAAAAACAGGTAGAAGATCTTTTTTATCACTTAGAGGCAGGTGTTACCACCGAGTACCAAGGTCGTCGCAATGTGATGATTGTCGGCGGTGGGCATATTGCTTATGTGGTGGCGAGTGAGCTTGAGAAGCGCGATATTCATGTGAAAATTATTGAGCATAATACCAAGCGAGCAGATTGGATGGCGCGTAAACTTGAGCACAGTGTCGTCATTTGTGGTGATGCCTTAGATCGCGTGCTGCTAGAAGAAGAAAATATTGAAGGTATGGATGACTATATTGCGCTCACCAATGATGATGAAACCAATATCTTGGGTAGTCTGATCGCAAAAAAATACAATGTTCCTCATATCATCACCTTGGTAAATCGAACGATTTATTCTCGTTTAGTGCGTGAAATTGGTCTTGATATTGTGGTGTCGCCACGTTTAACCACCGCCGCCTCTATTTTGCGTCATGTGCGCAAAGGTAAGATTTATGGCATGTCTTCACTCGGCGATGGCTCGTTGGAAGTACTTGAAGCAGAAGCATTAAAAACATCGTCCATTGTGAACACCCCCTTACGAGAGTTAAATTTCCCCAAGCAGTCGGTAGTGGCAGCTATTATTCGTGGTGAACAGGTCATTATTCCCAACGGTTATAGTGTCATTGCGGCAGGCGATCATGTACTCATGGTGGCGATGTCCGAAAGTCTAACGGATGTAGAAGGCATGTTTGAAGTCAGCTTGGAGTTCTTCTAAATTATGCATTATCGCGGCATTGTTTGGATTTTGGGTATTTTGAGTCTGCTTTACGGTAGCAGCATGTTAATTCCTGCGGCGATTGCTGTTTCTTCTGACTCGGGTGAGTTCCTACATTTCGTCTTTGCTTGCGCTCTTTCACTGATCATCGGAGCGGTAGCGTTTTTTTATTTTGGTGAACGTCCCGATCGTTTAAGCCATCGTGATGGTTTTCTTATTGTCGCACTTGCTTGGGTGGTATTATCCATCCTTGGTGCTTTGCCATTCCTCACCACTGGCATTTGCCCCTCTGTTTTTGATGCCTTGTTTGAATCCGCTTCAGGGTTAACCACCACAGGTGCCACTGTACTGTCAGGGCTGGATGGTATGCCTCACTCTATTTTATTTTGGCGCTCTATGCAGGAGTGGTTGGGTGGCATGGGTATTATTGTTTTAGCGGTGGCGATTATGCCACTGCTCGGTGTGGGTGGTATGCAGCTATTTCGTGCCGAAACACCAGGCCCTGTCAAAGATAAATTAACAGCGCGAGTAACGGAAACAGCAAAAGTGCTGTGGTACATCTACCTGATCATGACACTCATTTGCGCCACTGCTTTTGTAGCGGCAGGTATGAACTGGTTCGATGCGATCAATCATGCGATGTGTACCGTAGCCATTGGTGGCTTTTCGACCCATGATGCCAGCATAGGCTACTATGGCTCGCCATTGATTGAGACGATCACTGTCGTTTTTATGATTCTTGCAGGTATTAACTTCACACTTCATTTTGCTGCAATGCAGAATCAATTTTCTTTTCGTAACTATTGGAAGGATGATGAGTTTCGCACTTACGTGAAAATACTGGCCTTTTTAATGCTCTCTGTGGGAGTAATAGTGCTAGGAAGTGGCACAGGGGAGTGGCATCAAATCATATTTAATGTGGTCTCTATTGCTACCACCACAGGTTTTGCCGTGAGTGATTACACGCAATGGCCACCAGGTACAGGCATGTTGTTATTCGCGGCAATGTTTGTGGGTGCTTGTGCAGGTTCGACAGGCGGCGGCATGAAAGTGGTGCGTGTTTTACTGCTCTTTCGTCAGGGGCTGGGCGAAATTCACCGAATGATTCATCCGCATGCTATCATTTACATCAAGCTGGGCGACCAAACTGTAGAGCCTGCCATTGTGCAAGCAATCTGGGGCTTCTTTGTATTGTACATTGTATGTTATTTGATGGTAGCGATTTTATTGGGGCTTGCTGGGGTCGATATGTTGACGGCTCTCAGTGCCACTGCCGCATGCTTAACCAACACTGGCCCTGGCTTTGGAAGTGTCGGCCCTGCGTCAAATTACGCCGATTTACCCCATGCTGCAAAAGCTATTCTCATGTTTGCGATGGTATTGGGCCGACTTGAAATCTACACCTTTTTTGTACTGTTGATCCCTGAGTTTTGGCGAAAATAAGGTAATCATTCACTCCCCCCACTGATTTTTCCGCCCTCTGCGTTGAAAGTGCTCATTTACCAAAGCGTAAACTGCGCGCTTTCGCCTTGATGGCGAAAAAACAGAGGGGGTGTGAATGATTACCAAATAAGGGATTTATACCTTATTCGCACGGGTGTAAATCAGCCACCTCAAGCTTGCGCTTTACACACCAAATAGCCATCCTGCGGCTTAATTAAAACACCCGAAAGGGCTTTGGAGGTTTATATGCGTCGATTATTATTGCTGGGATTAGTTACTGGCATGATGCAAACAACAGCATGGGCAGCAGCTGCACCAGCGGAAGTTGATAAGTCTATTCGCCAAGCGAATACTGATTTGCCCATTAACACGATTGAAACCACACAAATACCTTCATTGTATGAACTACGCGTAGGCAATGAGGTGTTTTATACCAATAAGACAGGGCGTTATATTATTGCTGGTGGGCATATTTTTGACACGGTAACGAAGAAAGACTTAACCAAAGATCGTTTGGAAGTGATCAATAAAATTAATTGGAACGACTTGCCTTTGGATAAGGCTATTGTTTCGGGTGACCCCAAAGGTAAAGAGGTGGCAGTATTCACTGACCCTGATTGCCCCTACTGCCATCAGTTAGAAAAGGCCTTGGTTGGCGCGAAAGGCATTAAAGTGTACACCTTCTTATTTCCTTTAGAAAGTTTACATCCTCAAGCCAAGGCGCATGCCACATCGATCTGGTGCAGCAAAGACCGCCACGCAGCATTGGTTGACCTCATGGTCAATGGCAAAACTCTAGCAGAGGGTGAATGCTCTACCCCGATTGCTGACATTCAGGCATTAGCCGCAAGTTTCGGCATCCGTGGCACACCGACCTTGATTGCTCGCGACGGTCGCAAACGCTCTGGCGCATCCAGTGCTGAACAGTTGTTGGCTTGGTTAAATAACAGATAAAAGGCTGAGCTAGCTCTCAATAAAATGAGGGCTAGCTCGTTTTGTGCGGCACTTTCCCAGCGGGAACAACGCGGGATGCTGCTTGTAGGTGAACATCTTGGTCGTCAAAAAATATGTGGGCGCGGAAGGCTTTGAGCACTTGATCTTTGGCTAAACCACCAAGGAAAAATGCCTCATCTAAGTTCACCCCCCATTCACGCAAGGTAAACAATACACGTTCATGGCTGGGGCTGTTGCGCGCTGTCACCAAGGCTAGTCGAAAGGGGTTATCTTCCTGTGGTAATGTCTCTTGTAAATACGCCAGTGTTTTTAATAACTTAGCAAAGGGTCCCTCTGCCAGTTGTTGCTTTGCATGAGCCTGTTCATGGGCAACAAATGCATCCAACCCTTGTTGCTGAAAGATAAGCTCTGAAGCTTCGGAAAAAAGCACCGCATCACCATCAAAAGCAATTCTAACTTGATGTTTAACCGGCTCATAACCTTGCGGTGATTCACATAAAATCGCAGCAGCAACCCCCGCATTGATCGCCGCCTGCACATCGACTTCAGATTTGGACAAAAAGAGATCCACACTGAAGGCATCCAAATAACTGTGTAAACCCTCACCGCCAGCAAAAGCAGCGCGTGTAATATCCAACCCATAATGCTCGATAGAGTGAAAAATACGCAAGCCTGTATCAGGGGTGTTGCGTGACATAATGACCACTTCAATCAACCGCTGGTCTTTAGCAGCATGGGTGTTGATCGACAATAACTCTTTGATCACATGGAATGCCGTACCGGGCTGTAACAGGTGTTGTTCATTTTGGCGTTGAAAGGCACGGTAGGCCTGTATCCCATCCCGTTCAAAGATGCGGTTCTCTTCCTCTAAATCAAACAATGCCCGCGAAGAGATGCCTACGACCAAACAGTTATGCAGTGTAAAGGGCATGGCTGATTACAGGTGGGCGATCAATTCCACTTCGACTTTCGCACCCAGTGGCAAGGCAGCAACAGCAACAGTGGAACGGGCAGGACGATGATCGCCAAGCCATGCAGCATACAAACGATTAACGGTGGCAAAGTCATCCATATTGGTTAAATAAATCGTTGTTTTAATAATATGTGTTTTGGAGCAGCCAGCAGCACGCAACACTGCCGAAAGGTTTTGCGTTAAACGCATCGTTTGCATTTCAACACTATCACCCGCTAACGTGCCAGTTCTAGGGTCAAGCCCAATTTGCCCAGAGGTGTACAACATTTTATTATAGAC
>JAUZQP010000084.1 GCA_030950965.1 Mariprofundaceae bacterium | reverse complement strand
CTTAGTCACCACCAGTTGGTAGCTACCGCGCGGTTCATAGACGCTGATATGACCGCTAAAAACAAAGGCTTCGCCATCTTTAGGCTGCAAACGAAGTCGTTGCGCGGCACTGCGCCAAACAACCGCCGAGATGGCTGCATGCGCATCTTTAATGGTGAAATAAAGATGTCCCGATGCAGCCCTGCTCAAGCGCGACACCTCACCACTCACACGCAGGGTATTAAAGTCTTGCTCTAGGCGTTCTTTAATGCGCGCGGTCAGGGCGGTAACGCTGAGTGTTACATTATCTATCTTTTGGGCTATTTTGCTTGTCATCTTCCGCCAGTATGCGTGCAACCGCTTTGTGGTCAACATGGCGTATATCATGGGCGCGAATAATATAGATGACCATTTCGGCAATATTAGTGGCATGGTCGGCGATACGCTCAAGGTTTTTTGCGGTGGCAGAGATCATAATTGAATTGCTAATATCACGCGGATCTTCCATCATATAGGTCAGCGTTTCACGGTAAAGTGTCTTGTACAGATCATCGACACGACGATCGCCTTTAATAACCTTCATCGCTAGTTCAACATCATTGCGAGAAAACGCATCCAGTGCATCACCCACTTGACTGAGTACGCGCTCGTGCATGGTTTCCAAATTTGAATAATGACGTGGTAAAACATGGGTATTTTGCATCATGAGCTCTGCTATACCCTTGGTTAAATCACCCATTCGCTCCAGATCGGTCACCACTTTACTGGCTCCCATAATGAGGCGAAAATCGCGAATCGCTGGCTGGCGACGCACCAAAATATCGCGGATTAATTCATCACAACGTACTTCCAATGCGTTGATCGCAGCGTCATCTTGAATCACGGATTCTGCAAGATCCTCATCGTGCTCCATAATCGCCTGCATAGAGTTCCGAATGGCCTTTTCGACCATGCCGCCCATCAGTAATACATATTCCCGAACTTTGCCCAGTTCCTGATCGAATTTCCTTACTGTGTGCTCCACCTAATACCTCCGCTGTTATTTGGTAAGTGTTTGTTGTCGGGAAGCAAATCTAAGTTTCTTCGTGACACAGGCAACCATAAAGTGGCAACATGGGCGCGCCCCACAATATCGACAACGGCGCATAACAGTGTCGCTCTTGACCGTGCCATCATCTTTTTTAGTGTTGTGCATTCTTGACAATAATGCTTGTAATAAGGTAAGTTGCGTGTGCTTGTGATAGTGTTACATTAACATGGTAGTAGTGATCTGAACAATAAACGCGCATCCCTTTTTGACGCGCTGTGGTAAAAAATTTCATTCGATGGGATGGCAAAAAGCCATCCGCATTAAGCTGTCATGCAAGCCATGCTGGTGAGGTGTGATCCGAAATAACTGACACTTTGGTGTCTGTAAGAGGGCTGATATGGGTTTATTCTCTGCTGAATCCAAGGACTTAATGGCGATTGATATCAGTTCTACTGGCATCAAGCTGATCGAACTGTCGCATTCCCGCGCTGGCTATGCATTGAAGTCCTTTGCCATGGTTCCTTTGCCACGCGATGCCATTGTTGAAAATATGATCATTGATTCGATGGCAGTCTCGCAAGGCTTGATTGATGCGCTGGAGCAAGCAAAGCCTTCGACGCGGCAAGTTGCCTTGGCTGTATCGGGCAATGCCGTGATTATTAAAAGCATCTCTTTGCCTACCATGACTGAATTTATGCTAGAAGCAGAAATTGAAGTTGAGGCGGATCAACACGTCCCCTATGATATTGATGAAGTCTATTTAGATTTTCAAATCCTTGGCGAGAAGGAAGACGAACCAGGTGAAATGGATGTGGTTCTTGCTGCCTGCAAGCGCGAAATCGTAGATGACTATCAATTGGTACTGAGTGAGGCGGGGTTGACGACCAAGTGCGTCGACTGCTCTGTTTTCGCACTAGAAAATGCCTCCGAAATGATGGGTGCTATTCCTAAAGCAACAGATGGAGAAGAGGATCAAGCTGTAGGGTTAATTAATATTGGTGCAAATTTAATTAACGTCAATATCATCAAAAATGGTAAGATGGCTTTCGTACGCGATCAATTTTACGGTGGTCAAAACCTCACCGAAGAGATTCAAAAAGAGCACAATATCAGCTATCAGGCTGCTGAAACGATGAAAAAAGAGCGCTTTCATGAGGTGAATCCTGAAGCGGTTGACCGCTTTTATGTCGGTCTAACTTCAGAGATTGTTCGCTCCTTAGATTTTTACGCCGCCAATCATGGTGATCACCCCGTGCAACACCTGTCGATTTCGGGTGGCTGCGCATTGATTCCTGACATAGCGGTGGAGATTGAGCAGCGACTGGGCATTTCAGCCTCTGTCGTCAACCCCTTCGATCATCTCAAAGTAAACAAGCGCAAGTTTGATGTTGATTATTTAAAGGAAATCGGCTCCATGATGGTCGTTCCTATTGGTTTGGCATTGCGAGGATTTGATAAATGATTCGCATTAACTTATTACCTTATCGGGCAAAGCTTCGTCAGCGTCAAATACTGTTCCATGTAGCCTGTTTTTTGGTCGTGATTGGTGCTATGGTGTTGTTATCGCTTGCTGCCAATGTGTTTTTCTCTTTGCAATTATCCAACCGTATTGAACAGCAAGTAGCTATGGATGCGGAGTTGAAAGTTTTAAACGCCAAAATCGGCGAATTAGCCAAGCTCGAATCAGCCCGTGAAGAGGTACAAAGCAAGCTGAAAATTGTTGATGAACTGAAAGTAGATCAATTTCGGTCGTTGAATCTATTGGTTGAGTTAGCACATATTACGCCGAAAAATGTGTGGGTTACATCACTGGCGGATGGGCAAACAGAAATTAGCATTAAGGCGCGGGCAGGAACCAGCGAAAGTATTTCTGCATTTATGCGCGCTTTAAATAGTTCCATTTACTTTCAGGAAGACACCATACACTTAGGTGCTGTAACGCGTAAAATTCAAGATGGCATCCCCGTGCGCGCATTTGACCTGAAAGCGAGTTTTGCTAAGTTAAAAGATAAAAAAGAGGGTAAAAAATGAATCTTGATGCCCTAAATTTAGAAGCTCTCCGCCCCGTTTTACCGCTCCCTCTGGCGGCAAAACTTGGTATTTTAGCAGGCACAGCAGTGGCAGTGCTCGCTATTTATTTCTTCTCCTTTTTATCGCCCTTACTGGATCAAATCGCGGCAGAAGAGAGTAAGATTGAAACGAAACAAGTAAACATTGAAAAGGCCAAGATCAAGGTGAAACGGCTTCCTCAGCGGCGCGCTGAATTGGCATCATTGGGTAAAGACTTACAAATTGCTTTAAGTCTGCTGCCGCCGAAGGCAGAGATTCCTAAGTTATTGGAAAGTATCTCTTGGGCAGCATCCGATGCTAATGTCGAGTTTAGCACCATTAAAATAAGAAGCGAAACGATAAAGGCTATTTATGCTGAAGTGCCCGTGGATATCTCATTGAAAGGCAGCTACCGTGAGTTACTGAGTTTTTTGGTGAAAGTGGGCGAGCTTGATCGAATAGTATCGATTCAGAAATTGAAAATATCATCGGGCAGCAAGCCTGGGGAATTAAAAATCAGTGGCTTGTTAATGACGTATCGCTTTGTTGAAAGTAGCGCAACAAGCAAGACCGTGGCTCAAGGGCGTTAATATGGAGATAAATATGAATAACCAAACAGCTTATGCGTTGTTGTGGCGTAGTGTGTTGATGCTGGGGCTGTTATTGCTTGCTGTCGCTCCATCACATGCTGCTAATATGATTGGCTTATCGCTGATGGATGCCAGTGATGGCGATGTTGTGCGCATTGAAGTCGATCAGATCACCAGCTTTGAACGTTTTGAGCTCGATGGCCCCCCCCGATTATTGATTAAACTCAAGGATACCACTGTGGGGCGCAGTGTTCATGATGTGCAGGCGACAGGGGATGGTGTACGCTCAGTCAAAGCTGGCATGGACGGCACAACAGCACTGATTGAGCTTACACTCAGTGAACGTTTGCCTTTTCGTATTGAACAAAAACTGAATGCCCTGTTGATTCGCTTTTCGGCTGCCTCACCGACCACAATGGATGGTGCTCAGGTTACAGATGTGCGTGTATTAGACCGTGATGATGTAACAGAATTGGTGCTTAGTGGGCAAAACATGAATGCCAATTACAATGTATTTTTAACCGAAAACAGGCAGCAGTTGATCTTAGACATGTGGGGCGCACGCTCGGCTTTGCCAAAAGAGTTCTATGAGTATGCCGCACAACGGATACGCAATGTCGTGGTGGGTCAATCGGATGATCGGTTACGCATTATTGTGGGCTTAATCCCTACTGCAAGCATGCAGCAGCAAGTCGAGGCGAAAGCCAATCAGTTAATTATACGCTTGGGTAAAGTAAGTGCATCGAACTCAGTAGTAGCGCAGGTGGTTGAAAGCATTGATTTTGAGCCAGAAAACCAAAATGCCCGGGTCATTGTACGCACCAGCAGCACCGAACCTGTGATTCGCGTCCACGAAGAAAATGACAATGTTATTATTGATGTGCAGCACATGACCTTAGCCAAAGGTCTGGAACG
>JAUZQP010000083.1 GCA_030950965.1 Mariprofundaceae bacterium | reverse complement strand
ATGGCGACGGCGGCGTAGTACGTCCATTAACATCCATAACATGGCCGAGGCTGCGATCAATACGACCAGTCCCATGGCTGTGTATTCGGTTTCTTCACTGACCATGCCGCCAATGAACATATGAACGGTGTAGGCAAGAATCAGCAGCGAGGAACAACCGCTAATAGAGTAAATAATAGCTTCTTTCATAAGGCGTAACCCTGCCGCAGTAATGGCAGAATGGGTAGCACGAATTGCCAAGGGTGAATCATTTGCTAGCCTGCGCAACAAAGCTGGGTGATTGCTCATTGTCGTTACTGTATAAATTTAGCTCTTCCGTGTGTGCAAGAGTGTCCAAAAGTATATGGTAGACAATATCATGAACACAAAGGATGTTTCAATGACAATAGTATGGAAAGACGAATGGTGTACAGGTGAGGATGATGTTGACAAGCAACACCGTGTTTTATTTCAATATTTGGCAGATCTTGAAGCCCATATGAGTGCAGGAGATGTCAACGAACGTTATGTGAAAAATCTACTGACTAACTTAGGTATCTTTACACGCAGTCACTTTTGTTATGAAGAAATTTGCATGCGTACGCATCGATGTTCTGTGGCATCACAAAACAAGGAACAACATATCAAATTGTTGGCTGCCTATACACAATATGTTAAGCGCTTTGAAGCAGAGGGGTTGAGTGAAGATTTAATTCAGAAACTTCATGACTTTTTATATAGTTGGTTGGTTAATCACATCCTAAAAATTGATACTAAGTTACGTGAGTGCATGGATTGAATGCCAGACAGTGTTTTTGAGGTGCTATTATTCCCCTATGGGAGGGGGAATAAATCCACGCTATTGCATTAAAAACTTGTCATGTCAGATGAAATCTGTTAAAAATCGCCGCGCTGAAAGACGACGAGAAGATAATTTAACACTTCTAGGTGTAGTAACACTATGATTTTAACACCTTATTCGGAGTCGGCACATCAAATTCAACATTTGGTTAAAATACAAATAGGGGTAGCAGTCATCGTAGCTTTGGTGGTTGCCTTCTTTTGGAATGTAACGGCGGGGTTGTCGATGCTCTTTGGCGTTATCGTGGTGATTGCAACAGGCTGGCATACACGGAGAGAGCTAGAAAATGCTGCGCGTTTAGATGTTGAACAGGGCAAGAAAGCATTGCTAAAATCAGCCGTAATTCGCTTTTTGTTTGTGCTACTGATACTTTTTTCGGCTTACGGGCTGGGTTTGCATTTGTTGTGGCTGGCGGCTGGTTTTTTTATAGGGCAGTTGGTGTCCTACAGTTTTTTTCTGCGTATGTTTTATCAACAGCAACATACGCAGTCATGATTTTTACATTGATACGCAAAGGGGATAGAATTGGCTACGGAAGAACACGCTGATGGAACTGCAATCGGCGCACATCTTGATTACTGGACGTACTCAGTAGATTCAAACAGTGCGTTTATGCAAATTCACCTGGATACCATGTTGGTTACTTTGGTGGTGGCGAGCTTAATGATTGGTTTTTCATTATGGCTACGCGGCAAAATTATCGCAGGTGCGCCGACAGGTGCGCAAAATGCAGTGGAAGCCCTCATAGGCTTTGTGAACGATACCGTGCGGGACAACTTCCCTGTACACAACCCCATCATTGCTCCGCTGGCATTGACGATTTTTACCTTTATTTTCCTGTGTAACAGCATTGATCTTTTGCCAGCTTACTTGCTGGGGCACACCGCACATCTGTTTGGCATCGAACATTTCCGCCCTGTTCCTACCAACGACTTGAATTTGCCTGTAGCCATGGCGCTCACTGTGTTTGGCATGGTGTTGTATTATGAGTTTAAACTCAAGCCTGGTCATTTCATGAAAGAGTTATTGCTTCAGCCATTCGCCAGCTTACTGCTGGACTCTAAGAATCCTTTGGTGAAGTTCTTAGGTGTGTTATTAATTCCACTTAATTTTACGCTCAAGTTGATCGAAGAGATCGCTAAGCCACTGAGTCTCTCTTTCCGTTTGTTTGGTAATATGTTTGCAGGCGAAGTTATTTTCCTGCTGATCGCCATGCTCCTCTTGGCTGACAGCTCAGAACAACTTGCCTCCTTTGGTGGTATTGCCTCTGAACTGATCGGTATTATGGTCGGTGTAGGCTGGTCTCTGTTTCATATGTTTATTGGTTTGCTACAGGCCTTTATCTTTATGATTTTGTCGGTGGTGTATTTGTCTATTGCACATCAACCGGCAGAACATTGATAGCTACGGCTATCACATCTCAAGTTTCATTTTAATTCAAAGGAGTATATAAAAAATGGAAGCAACAACGATTATCACAGCTGCATCAGCGATTTCAGTTGGCATCATTCTCGCCGCTGCTGGTCTGGGTTCTGCTATTGGCTGGGGACTTATTTGTTCTAAGACATTAGAAGGTATTTCCCGCCAACCAGAAATGCGCCCTCAGTTGATGTTCAACATGTTTATCTTTGCTGGCTTAATGGAATCATTTCCTTTTATCATCATGGCATTCGCGCTGTGGTTCCTGTTCGCTAACCCGTTCCTTGCCTAAACTGCGTTCTTTGTAACGCTGGGTAATAGTCTTTTAAATGGTGATAGTGTAGCAGTAAGAAGTGAGGGCAGGATTTTCCTGCCCTGTAACAGGGCTTCATAATATGGGATAACAATAGTTATACCCGTTAGGAGGAATAGGTGAATATTGATCTGACGTTTATTGGCCAGATTGTCGTATTCGTGACCATGGTGTGGGTTCTTAAGAGCCTGTTGTACACCCCAATCAACGACGCGATGGCAAGCCGAACTAAGAAGATTGAAGATGGTCTTGCAGCAGCAAATGCTGGTGTTGAGGCAGAGGCTTTGGCTAAAGCTGAAGCTGAAGCTGCAATTGCAGCAGCGAAAAATCAGGCTCAAGACATTGTTGCAGCAGCAGAACGACGTGCCGCTGAAGTGAAAGAAGAGTCAGTGATACGCGCTCGCAAAGAAGCAGAAGCGATTGTTGATGCGGGCAAAGAAGAGTTGGGTGCAGAAGTGATTCGTGCTCGTCAAGAACTGCGCCAAGAAGTGGCAACCATTGCCATTGCTGCCGCTGAAAAAATCATTGATGCAGAACTTGATGCTACGCGTCACAATCACTTGATTGATGAAGCGATTGCGACAGGGCTGGCAACAGCATGAGTAAGGCGTTGATTGCACGTCGTTATGCATCAGCTTTATTTGAACTGGATCAAGAGAATGACCCTTCTTTTGATCGTGATATGCTGGTGAATGTAGCTTTATTTACTGCCCATGAAGATGCGGCGCGGGTGATTGAATCTCCTACTTATAGTAAAGAGTCTAAAGCAACATTCGTCAAAGCAGCATTAAAAAGCAATGATGAAAGCGTCGTAACACGCTTGGTTGATTTGCTGGCTGGGCGCAACAAACTGGTATTACTGCCAGAAATAGTGATTCAATTCGATGAATTGGTTGCTCGCGCAGGCTGTGTGCTTGAAGCCCAAGTAACGGTTGCTAGAACATTGACTAAACGTAAGCAAACGAGCTTAACTAAAGATTTGAAAGCTTTGGTGGGGTCTGATGTGACGCTTAACGTGGTTCAAGACCCCGCGATTCTTGGTGGTTTAGTCATTCAAATAGGTGACCGTAAGATTGATTGCTCAATACGTGGTAAGCTCGAAGGCTTGCGTCGCACGATTGCTGGCTAATGATAACGACCTGCCTTTGGCGGGTCTTTGTGCTTGGATGGTTGGCACTGTGCCCTCAATTCAATAGTTGCACAAAATAGATTGAAAGAGAACAGAGGTTGAAAATGAAGCTCGACACAGCGGAAATCAGTTCCATTATTAAAGAGCAGATTCAAGGTTTTGAGTCTGCCGCTGCTGATGTAAACGTAGGTCGGATCATCTCCGTTGCAGATGGTGTTGCATTGATCCATGGATTGGCTGGAGCCATGTCTGGTGAAATGCTTGAATTCCCGAATGAAACAATTGGTATGGTACTGAATCTTGAAGAAGACTCTGTCGGTGCGGTTATTTTCGGCGAATACATTCATTTGCGTGAAGGCGATGAAGTCCGTTCTACAGGTAAGATTTTTGAGGTTCCAGTTGGTCCTGAACTCAAAGGTCGTGTAGTAAACGCACTGGGGCAACCCATTGATGGTTTAGGTACCATCAATACATCCGCTACCGACGTAGTAGAAAAAGTTGCCCCTGGCGTGATTGAACGCAAGAGCGTTGATCAACCCATGGCAACAGGTATTAAATCGATTGATGCGATGATTCCCATCGGTCGAGGTCAGCGTGAGTTGATTATTGGTGATCGCCAAACAGGTAAAACTGCCATTGCGATCGATACCATTATTAATCAAAAAGACTCTGGGATCACCTGTGTGTACGTGGCTGTGGGGCAGAAGGCTGCTACCGTAGCTACCGTAGTTCGCACCTTGAAAGAGCATGGCGCATTGGCAAACACCATTATCGTTGCTGCTTCAGCATCTGAATCTGCTGCATTGCAATACATTGCACCTTATACAGGTTGCACCATGGGTGAGTACTTCCGTGACCGTGGCGAAGATGCGTTAATTGTCTATGATGATTTGACCAAGCAAGCTTGGGCTTACCGTCAGGTATCGTTGATTTTGCGTCGCCCTCCTGGTCGTGAAGCTTACCCTGGTGATGTGTTCTACTTGCATTCTCGTTTACTGGAACGCGCTTCTCGTGTATCGGTTGAGTATGTGGAAGCATTTACCGAAGGTAAAGTGAAGGGACAGACGGGCTCTTTGACCGCTCTGCCTATTATTGAAACACAGGAAGGCGATGTTTCTGCATTCGTACCGACCAACGTGATTTCTATTACCGATGGTCAAATCTTCTTGGAAACTGGTTTATTTAACTCTGGTCAACGTCCCGCAGTGAATGTGGGCTTGTCCGTATCCCGTGTGGGTGGCGCAGCGCAAACAAAAGCAGTGAAAAAAGTGGGCGGAGGCTTACGTTTGGATCTCGCTCAGTACCGTGAATTAGCTGCTTTTGCGCAATTTGCATCCGACTTGGATGAGGGTACACGCAAGCAGATTGAACGCGGTAAACGTGGCATGGAAGCACTCAAACAGGGTGAAAACAATCCCATGTCCGTAGCGGAAATTGCGATTATTTTGTACGCTTTGGGGCATGGTGATTTGGATGATGTGGAAGAAGCATCAGTGGTTGCATTTGAAGCAGCATTCATGGCTTATCTGAGTCATGATGAACGTGCATTGATGGATGAGTTGAACGAAAAAATGGCCCTTACAGACCAAATCGTTGAACGTTTGAATAAGGCAATTGCCAACTTCAAATCCACTGGCACCTGGTAAGGAGTAGTCAGTGGCTTCTGCAAAGGAAATTCGCGGTCAAATTAAGGCGATTCAGAATACCGGTAAAATCACTAAAGCCATGGAAATGGTTGCTGCCTCTAAAATGCGCAAGGCGCAGCAGCAGGTGTTGAATGCCCGCCCTTATGCGGAAGGCATTCGTCGGGTCGTTGCTAATTTGATGCAGGCTCATCCCGAGTATCGTCACCCTTTTATCACCCCGCGTGATGAAGTGAAGCGTGTTGGTCTGATTGCAATCAGTACCGATAAGGGCTTATGTGGTGGTTTGAATAGTAATGCAATGAAAAAGGCTGTCGCAGTGATGAAAGCTGCGGGTTGTGACACGGATGTGATGAACATCGGTCGTCGTGCTGGCATGTTTATGCGTCGTTGCAATGCGCCGATTATTGGCAGCGTGGAAAACATCAATGATCAACCTTCAATGGATGAGATTCTTGGTGTGATTCAAGTGGCCATGAAGCACTACATGGAAGGCAAAGTGGACGAGGTTCATTTGGTGTACAGTCAGTATGTCAACACCATGACTCAGACTCCTACCAGTGTTCGTTTATTGCCTTGCCCTATGCCTGAAGAAGTGTCCCATCCTGGCTATTGGGATTATCTGTATGAACCCGAAAGTAATGTAGTTCTTGAAGGTTTGTTGCAACGCTATATTGAATCCATTGTGTTTCAGGGTGTGTTAGAAAACAAAGCATGTGAACATTCTGCCCGTATGGTAGCGATGAAAGCAGCTACAGATAACTCCAAGTCGATTGTTCGTGATCTGCAGATTACTTACAATAAAGCGCGTCAGGCAGCCATTACGCAAGAAATTGCTGAAATTTGTTCTGGTGCTGCTGCGGCAGGCTAAGACCTTTTTGTTTGTATATAAGTTAGAGAGGAAATTATGAGTACAGGAAACATTGTACAGGTGATCGGTCCTGTGGTTGACGTGCGCTTTTCTTCTGGTGATTTACCTGCTATCTACAATGCCCTGCGTATTGAAGAAGCTGGTTTGACACTGGAAACACAGCAGCATGTTGGTAATAACACCGTTCGCGCTATCGCTATGGGTTCAACCGACGGACTCAAGCGAGGCATGGAAGTAGCGGATACTGGCAACAGTATTCAGGTTCCCGTAGGTGAAGGTACGCTGGGACGCATTATGAATGTGTTAGGCGAAGGCATTGACTTTGAAGGTGTTGAGGTTAAAACCGAACAACGCGCTTCTATTCATCGTCCTGCACCAAAGTTCGAAGACCTTGCCCCTGCGCAAGAGATCTTGGAAACAGGTATCAAAGTGATCGACCTGATGGCACCTATCGCCAAGGGTGGTAAGGTTGGTCTGTTCGGCGGTGCTGGTGTTGGCAAGACCGTGAACATGATGGAGCTGATCAACAACATCGCCAAAGCACATGGTGGTTTCTCCGTGTTTGCTGGCGTGGGTGAACGTACCCGTGAAGGTAATGATTTCTACTATGAAATGAAGGAATCTAACGTTCTGGATAAGGTTGCCCTTGTGTATGGTCAGATGAACGAACCTCCTGGAAACCGCTTGCGTGTTGCCTTGACTGGTTTGACCATGGCTGAGTTCTTCCGTGACGAAGGCAAAGATGTGTTGATCTTTATTGATAACATCTACCGTTACTCTTTGGCGGGTGTGGAAGTTTCCGCACTGCTAGGGCGTATGCCATCAGCCGTGGGTTACCAACCTAACTTGGCTGAAGAAATGGGTAAGCTGCAAGAGCGTATTGCTTCCACTAAAGTGGGTTCTATTACCTCCGTGCAAGCCGTTTACGTACCAGCCGATGACTTGACCGATCCTGCGCCTGCTACCACGTTTGCGCATTTGGATTCAACCATCGTATTGTCTCGTCAGATTGCAGAGCTGGGTATTTACCCTGCTGTGGATCCTTTGGACTCTACTTCACGTCAGCTTGACCCTAAAGTAATTGGTCTGGAACATTACGAAGTGGCACAAGGCGTTCAACGCACACTGCAACGTTACAAAGAGCTGTTGGATATTATTGCAATTTTGGGCATGGACGAATTGTCTGATGAAGACAAATTGTTGGTCTACCGTGCACGTAAAATTCAACGTTTCTTGTCTCAGCCATTCCATGTGGCAGAAGTGTTTACAGGTTCCCCTGGCATCTACTGCAAGAAAGAAGACACCATTCGTGGTTTCAAAGGCATTCTTGCTGGCGAATATGACGACATTCCTGAAAAGGCCTTCTATATGGTTGGTTCTGTTGATGGCGCGTTGGAAAAAGCCAAGAAAATGGCAGCTAAGGCTTAAGCCATGGCTAGTACCATGAATGTATTGGTTGCCACGGTTGAGCGTGAAGTCTATCGGGGTACTGCTGAGTTTCTTGCTGCACCGAGTGATGCTGGTGAATTGGGGGTGCTGCCTAAGCATAGCCCTTTGCTGGCTAAGCTAAAGTCAGGTGAAGTACGTATTCAGAACGGTGAAGAAATCGACGAGGTATTTGTGTCTGGCGGCTTTATGGAAGTTCAGCCTGATATGATTACTATTTTGGCTGATACAGCGGAACGCGCATCAGACTTTGATGAAGCGGCTGTAGCCGAGGCAGAAAGAAATGCCAAAGCGTATCTTGAAAGCCGTCAAGGTGAGACAGACTTAGCGCGAGCTGAAGCTGAATTGTCTATTGCAACTGCGCGTTTAGCATGGTTGCGTAAAAAGAAAAAGCACTGATTTTGTAGTCTTAGGGCCGAGGAAGAAATAAAATATCCATTTCTACTCGCCTAAGTAGGTGTGCATAAGTCTTTTAACCATTTATTGCGTCGAATATTTCGTGATATTCAAGGCATGAAAACGGCGGCTGCTCATAAGGCTATCTCGCCCATTCAGGGCTTGCTTATGTAACGTTTTTCATAACGAAGAATATCACGCGAATAGACAAGCTAGAAATGTTAAAAGACTTTTGTGGGCATCCTTCATATTCGACCAAAAGTAGTTGACACTTTACCACCTTGTAGATTGGTGTGAGGGAAGCGAACCCCAACATCTTCTGGTTCCCATGCTCTGCGTGGGAATCCATACCAGCCTATCATTCCGCCACGGTGTATGCGTTACCACGCAGGAGCGTGGGAACGAGGGACAAGTAAAGTAAAGTGTAAAGCAAGACATGAAGAATGCCCTTTTGTGCACCTACTTACATATCGAAGGATATGTAAGTAGCTGACCATAAGTCTTTTAACATTTTCTTCTTGTCTATTCCGCGAGCTTCTGCGTTACAAAAAGACTTATATAGCAGTGCTATACGTCGTTTTTTATGCCTTGAATCTCGCAAAATATCCTGCGATAAAATGTTAAAAGACTTATGCCCACCTACTTACCACATGCTTCGCCTTGAATCTGAATCCATACCCGTCGTATAAATGGGATACTTAATATTTTCCGCGACCCTTATAGAATGTTGTGTTGTTGAAGAAAGGGAGGGCTTGCCCTCCCTTTTTTGGGCTTTCCGCTTAAGACGGAACAAAAAGAGAGCTGCAACGGTGAGGCGTAGGGTGCGCTTGCGCACCACACGGCGGTACAACTCCATGCAGAGGTGTGATAAATGAACAAGTGTATGGGGTTGTACAACGCCATTTTGTGCGCTAGCGCACCCTACCCTTGAGTTCAAATCCTTGCCATCACACCCAGTTCAACACGTTGCTGTTAAAGGATGTACCGTCTT
>JAUZQP010000082.1 GCA_030950965.1 Mariprofundaceae bacterium | reverse complement strand
AATATGAATTAACATATTGATTTTAAAGATATAATTCATTCGTTGTTTCTCCTATAAAAATACGCGAACGGTGAATGTATAAGTCTATTGAATGATGACCACGCATAAAACAGGGCTGACTTTCGTCTTGTTATTGTTTTTCAATCCTACTGTCCATTGACAACCGCCGCCCTTAATGATGTTTCATCACGCGATGACCAAATTCAAACCACGCGAGACCAACCAGTACAAAAACACCACCGATGAGAATATCTTGGGTGATGACTTCATCATTGAAATAGACGCCGAGTATCATCGCGGTAATGGGTGTCATAAAAGAAATGAGTGCGGTTCGCGTGGCATCGAGCCGCTGTAAAATGAAGTAATAAAGCGAGAACCCAAACACTGAACCAAAGACCGCCAAGTAGGCAATCGACATCAGGCTGTGCCATGTCGCATGTTGCATCAAGAGCCATGTTGTAGCCCAACCTGGTTGAGTGAAGCACCATGTTAAGAAAAAGAGCGGCGCAGCCACCATTAAACTGCCTGCATTCATGGTGGTTGCAGGAATATCAGCACCAGCGCGCTTCACCCATACGGCTGATAGCGAATAAAGCAAACCCGACAAAACTACCCCCAGCACACCATAAATAGCAGACTCATGCCATGCCAAACTGCTTTTCACGATCCATAATAGCCCTAGCAAACCAATGAGCATACCAATCATACGGTTGCGGGTAATCGGTTCACCTTCCAACCATAATGCAGCCATGATGGCAGAAAAAATGGGCGTTAAGCCAAAAAGTAACGCGATCCAGCCTGAAGGAATGTATTGTGCCGCCCAATACACGGCAGTCATGCTGCAATACAGACCCATACCAGCATAAGCATAGGCCTGTATTGCTCGGCGATGCCATACCAGCCGCGCACCCAAGAGTAGGGTAAATGCCACAGCCAACACCATGCCGACAACCATGCGCGAACTCACACCAAACAAAAAGCCCGCTGCTTGACCGCTCCATGTAATAGCCAGCGGTGTAGTGCTCCAAATCAGTACCACACCGATGTAAGCGGCAATGACGGAGAAGTTATTTTGACGTGGTGTACGTTTACTTGATACGATAAATTCCATCCACATCAGCAACCGAAGAGCGACTAACCTTTAAATCACGCAGCAAACCATCTTCCACATGGTAGATCCAGCCATGTAAACTTAATGGTTGTTGCCGCGCCCAAGC
Organism: Mariprofundaceae bacterium; assembly: GCA_030950965.1. Classification (GTDB taxonomy): domain Bacteria; phylum Pseudomonadota; class Zetaproteobacteria; order Mariprofundales; family Mariprofundaceae; genus AB-137-C09. The sequence goes on along the minus strand of JAUZQP010000082.1, from coordinate 4,137 downwards.
ATTTTGAATAATGCGTGTATGACTGAGGTTGGCTACTTGTCGCATAACATTGAGTTCACATAGGCGATCAAACTTTTCGTGATCGGTCCTCCCTTCCATACTCTCATGATGCTGCATCCACAGGTCACGCACACCGCGAATCCAGTTATCCACCATGCCAAAGTGCTGGCTCTCCATGGCTGCATGCACACCACCACAATCGTAATGCCCTGTGACAATAATATGTTTTACTTGCAGTACATCCACGGCATATTGAACCGCTGCCAGTGCGTTCAAGTCGATATGTTGCACCTGATTGGCCACGTTGCGGTGAACAAATACATGCCCTGGTTCAATACCGATCATCTCGTTAGCAGGCACACGGGAATCAGAGCATCCAATCCACATAAAATTGGGCTTTTTTTGCATGGATAAGTGCTTAAAGTATTCAGCATTCTCGCGCTGTTTTCTTGCTGACCAAGCAGCATTTTGCTGTAAAAAATATTCAGGCTCATGTTTTTGAAACATTATAAAAACTCTCCAATAAAAAAAGGGGGCATCATCGTTAGGCAACTCGCAATAAATAATCTACCAAACTCGCTTGTCTTTTTCCCCAGCATCTGCGTTGCAAAAAAGCTTACATAGCGAGCTATGCTTTGCTTTTGCGCCTTGATGCTGAACAAAGATCCTGCGCGATTTTGGTAGATTATTTATTGCGAGTTACCTTACATAGCATCAGGTGTTAGCACCACGCACTTTGTACGTCAGTCCTTCACTGAGCAGCCACATGCAACCATCCACACTTTCTTGCTGCCAAGGACAATGCAGGACAGCAGCTTCAAATATTTGCATAGCTTGCTTCGTTTTACCCTGCCACTTTAGTCGCGCTGCGAGACTGCTATGGGCATCCAAGCAGGCTTCGGGAGCATCACGAAGGCAGCTACGCAATAATGATTCACCACGGAGGGGATCTATCTCGGGCATTAAGTAGGTGCCCATTGCGCAACGTATAAACCAATGATCGGGCATGGCATGCATCAAAGGTGTAAGAATACTGACCGCTGCTTGATGATCGCTAGGATCAAGGGTATCCAACCGTTGAAATTCAGCCCTATTAAAAATAGGATCATCTTGCCATGATGGATGAGGCGCACGCTGCATAACCTGCTGCCATTGCTGTTGACAATGACTGGCCCAATCTTCAGGAGCAGTGGCATCACCTTGATCCTCCAGTAGCCATTGCGCGTGTTCCATGGCTACTGCTGCAGCCGCATGGTCGGGGGCAGCTAAAGTGTTCCGATAGATATGGCTTTCTTCTAGGTTGCGCGGCGCAATACCTAACACCAACAGGGTGCGCACTGCTAAAAAACGAATCACTGCCATTTGACAGCCCAACAACGCCTGTAAATAGGTGATGCCATCGGCAGCAGGAAGCGCGGGATGCACTGCAATTTGATCAATCAAGGTCATCATATTGTAGCATTGACCTTCGTTCATATCCCAACCATAAGGCGGAAACACCAGCCACCATGACAATGCGCGTAGCGTAGCATCATCCAGCGGTAACCCTGTATCACGGTGTAAGTCATCCACCAGCAAATGGCGCGAAGCGGTGAAATCTTCATCCGAGCCACCCGATTGATTGCCATGCGGCCAGTTACCTTCTGCACGAGGGGACTGCATCAAGTACAAACCGTACAAATACAGGTACTCTGGCGTGGGTATATTAAGGGTTTCCAAGGGGTATAATGTACCATACAAGGAAGGGAAGTAGTGCGGTGGACGTAATAATAGTTCGTAAACATCACTCAGCACATGCTGGGTGTAAAACTCTTGCTGACCTTCGCGTAGTCGCTGTGCACTGATGGAAAGTGCTGGTGGATTAGCATCAAGCTGAATATCGCTAGTCGTGGCAATGCCGCGTTTTTTCATGCTGCCATAACTCAGCCATGCAAGATAAGCTGCCGCACCATGTACAAAATGATACCCCTGCTCAGTCAGTTCTGACCCATCAAGCATATCCAAACGAATACGTTGCAGCGCAGTATTCACCACCTGTGCCGAAAAAAATGTGCCATTGGCACGCGCCAAGCTTCCTTGCCGCCCTTGAAGTTGGGCAAGGAAGTCTTGAACCAACGACTTCATCGACTGAACCTTAGCCTAAGCGCCGTTGGCGTACGGCTTCGAACAGGGTGACCCCTGTCGCCACCGAAACATTCAGCGACTCCACCGTGCCTGGCATAGGAATACGTATCAGGCGGTCACAATGTTTACGCACCAAAGGGCGCAAACCCGTATCTTCCGAACCCATAACAATGGCGCAACGTCCTGTAAACGCAACATCATACAGCGACTCTTCCCCTTCCCCTGCCAGCCCAAATGACCAGAAGCCATGGTCTTGTAAGCGTTCCAGAGCACGGCATAAGTTACTTTCTTGAAACACCGGTAAACGCGCTGCTGCACCGCAGGCAGTTTTGGTAGCGATGGGAGAGTTAAGGTCAGCAGCATGGTGACGGGGGATAATAACGGCAGCACAACCTGCTGCCTCAGCAGAACGTAAACAAGCACCAAAATTATGCGGATCGGTCACTTGATCCAACAGTAAAACGATGGGAAGATCCGTTTCTGTGAGGCAGTCTAACCACTCCTTAAAAGAGGGTTGTTTGCTTGAACCTGATGCAACGGTTTTTGCCAACGCACCTTGATGATTGGCAGCGTCAGCTAAACGCGTCAATGCCTCTTTGGGTACAATATGCACAGGGATTTTTTGCTTTTTTGCCAAGTGAATCAACTCATTGATGCGGGGGTGGGACTTGCCTTTCTCAATCAATAACTCACTTACTTGTTGATGCTCACTTTGCAACAAATGCCGTACAGCATGAATGCCAACGGTACAATGATTCTCTTCACTCATAACAACTCCGAAATGCGCCTATAAAATCATCCAATTGATCGCTAGGCAGCGCGTTAATACCTGCTGCAGCTTTGCGTCCCCCTCCGCCAGGGAACTGCATACACAAACGGTCAGCATGATTTTTATTACTCAGCGGTGCACGGACACTGATGCGGTAGTGACCATCATCCAACACTGTCAGCAAGGCATGTGCACGGTCAGGATGAGCACAGGCTAATTGATTGCCTAACACGCCAGAAACACGGCGTGCCCATGGTTGATCGGGCAAGATGAATGCGGCAACACTGACAGTTTCACACACAGTATCCAATTGATTGCTATGTGCCATATCTTCACGGTAACCCTCATCCAGCACGCGATAAGACGGTGATTGGGCAATAAAATCAAAGGGGCTTTCAAATGCTGAAACTGCACGATACAAATCGGCAGGGTGCAGCCATAGGTCGTTTTCGGTGACACCATAAGCATTGTAGTTAAGCAGGGTTCCCAAGTGTTCTAACTGGCTCAAGGCAGCATCATCCCAAGCCAAGGGCGCGGCGGCAAGGCGAGCCGCAGCGTGGAGGTTGTCGCCAAATGCGCCGACCACTGCCCACGGCAGGTGTGCACCATTCAGGTGTTGATTCACCAATAAGCTGGTGCAAACATCAGCAGATGGATCAATGCAAGCGAATAAATACTCAGAGTTAGGAATATCACCTGAAAAATGATGATCAAAATAACGCACCTGCACACCTTGAGCTAAGTGTTGTTGCAAGGCTTCGCGATTTTTATCCAACGAAATATCCAGCACGGTCAGCTGATCGCCTGCTAAAGCGGGAGTGCGAGATAGCAGCCCAATGTCTCGCTTCACCCCTGTGATCAAGGTCGTTAAACGCGGTTCATGCATGCGCAGTTGATGCAGTGCGCAAATGCCATCTGCATCGCCATTAAAAATATCATAATATGCCATCGCCACAAGCTACGTGCTCGACGAAAAAAAGCGAAATATGCTAAGAGGCTGTCCGAGAATAGAGACCGTAGCGAGGGGATACTGGTTTGAGGAGGGGTTTCTTATAATTTGAGGCGAACACTTGCTGTATTTAACGAAAACCATGGGGGAACCTGTCAAAATCCAGCATTTCCGCAGTAGGTTCTTCTATGGTCGGGGGGGCCCCCAGGAGGGAGCCCCCCCCAAGTGGGGGGGGCGGGGGGGGGGTGGTTTGTGGGGTATTAACGGCCAGACGAGCGGATACCCAAGGGGGGGG
>JAUZQP010000081.1 GCA_030950965.1 Mariprofundaceae bacterium | reverse complement strand
ATGGGTAAAAATATCTTGTTGTGGGTCGCCGTCGGATTGGTGATGATGAGTGTTTTCAATATGTTTGGCACGCCATCAGGGCAAAATAAACCCATGAGCTACTCGGCTTTTGTTGAGCGTGTAGATCAAGGTATGGTCGATAAGGCGGTGATTACCAACGACCAAATCAGTGGAACTTACCGTGACCTTTCGGGTGAAACCAAAACGTTTAGTGTATTAACCCCTCGCGACCCCGATCTGGTGAAGCGCTTGTTGGATAATAAGGTCGAAGTGCAAGCGGAACATCCTGCTGAAGTACCATTTTTACTATCCATATTAATCTCTTGGTTCCCAATGCTGCTGTTGATTGGTGTGTGGATATTCTTCATGCGTCAAATGCAAGGTGGCGGTAAAGGTGGTGCCATGTCGTTTGGCAAAAGTCGCGCCAAGCTGCTGAGCGAAAACACTACAAAAGTCACCTTTGATGATGTAGCTGGTTGCGATGAAGCAAAACAAGAAGTAACCGAAGTGATTGAGTTTTTGCGTGACCCTTCCAAATTCACCCGTTTGGGTGGTAAGTTACCCAAGGGTGTTCTTTTAGTGGGCCCTCCTGGTACAGGTAAAACCTTGTTGGCACGTGCAGTAGCTGGTGAAGCCGACGTGCCATTTTTCTCCATATCAGGCTCTGACTTTGTTGAAATGTTTGTCGGCGTAGGCGCATCACGGGTGCGTGATATGTTTGAGCAAGCCAAGAAAAGCGCGCCATGTATTGTCTTCGTCGATGAAATTGATGCGATGGGTCGTCACCGTGGTGCAGGTGTTGGCGGTGGTAACGATGAGCGTGAACAAACCTTGAACCAAATGCTGGTTGAAATGGATGGCTTTGAGTCCAATGAAGGCGTAATCTTGGTGGCTGCGACCAACCGTCCTGATGTGTTAGACCCTGCATTATTGCGTCCTGGTCGTTTTGACCGTCAGGTGGTGGTCGGTCGTCCTGACCTTAATGGTCGCATTGAAATCCTCCGCGTTCACATGAAAAAAGTTCCACTGGAATCGAATGTGGATACCAAAGTGATTGCCCGTGGTACGCCTGGTTTTTCTGGTGCCGATCTTGCCAACTTGGTCAATGAAGCAGCTTTGCTGGCGGCGCGTTTTAACCGTGACAAGGTGCGGGCTGTCGATTTTGATGAAGCCAAAGATAAGGTGATGATGGGAACCGAACGGCGTTCGATGGCGATGAGTGACGATGAAAAACGTTGCACTGCCTACCACGAAGCAGGTCATGCCTTGGTCGCTGTACATTGCCCCGCATCTGATCCTATTCATAAAATGACGATTATTCCGCGTGGACAAGCACTGGGCATGGTGATGCGTTTGCCTGAGAAGGATGAGTATTCACAATCACGCGAAAAAATGCATGCCAGTCTAACCATTGCTATGGGCGGGCGTGTTGCCGAAGAGCTGATCTTCGGTTATGACAAAGTGACCTCTGGTGCTTCTGGTGATATTCAAATGGCCACCAATTTGGCACGCAATATGGTAACGCGCTGGGGCTTTTCCGACAAGCTGGGTCCGTTGCTGTACACCGAGAACGAAGAAGAGGTCTTTTTAGGCCGCTCCGTATCACGTCAGCAACATGTGTCCGAGGAAACAGCACGACAAATTGATGGTGAAATCCGCCGCTTTGTGGATGAAGCCTACCAACGGGCGCAACATATTTTACGCGAAAACCTGAGTGACTTGCATAACTTGACTAAAACCTTACTGGAGTATGAAACACTTTCTGGTAAGGATATTCATCAAATTTTAGCAGGGGAAACCTTGAAACGCGATGAGCCAACCGTTGAGGCTGCACCTACTCGTTCGGACGACCATGACGATGATGAAGTCACCATGGACGATGATACTGATACTGTTCATGGTGATGATGAGGTCAAACAGGATCACTGATGTCATGCTGGCATCGTTCTGGCACTAAAACGGCATGGATCATGGGCGTACTTAACTGTACGCCCGATTCGTTTTCCGATGGTGGTCATCACACGGATAACGAACAAGCGGTCAATCATGGGCTGCGTATGTGGCAGCAGGGCGCAAACCTTATTGATGTAGGGGGGGAGTCCACCCGTCCTGGTGCGCTTGCCGTCACCTTAGACGAGGAACTTCGGCGCGTTATTCCTGTCATTATGGCATTGGTTGCTGCGGGGTGTCGTGTTTCGGTGGACACGATGAAGGCCGAAGTCATGCGCCAAGCTGTTGTTGCTGGTGCAACGATGATTAACGATGTTTCTGCTCTGAGTTTTGATCCCGCCAGTATGGAAGTTGCCGCGAACTGCGATGTCGCTGTGTGCTTGATGCATATGCAAGGCAGCCCAACCACCATGCAAAACAATCCACATTACGATGATGATGTAGTCACCACGGTGATTCAGTATTTTGAACAACGGCTCTTGCTATGCCAACAAGCGGGCATTAGGCGCGAGCGTATCGTGCTTGATCCAGGTATTGGTTTTGGTAAACGGCTGCAAGATAACCTGACACTTATTGCCCGTGTGGATGAATTACGCAATCATTTTTCTCTGCCTGTACTACTGGGCGTTTCACGCAAATCATTCCTTGGTAACATTACAGGGCAAGATGTCACAGCACGGGAATGGGCAACTGCCTCAGCCGTAGCGGTAGGCTGTTTTGCTGGCGCAGATATACTGCGTGTTCATGATGTCGCACATCAGCAGCAGGTAATTGCCGTTGCCGCAGCCTTGCGCGATGCTCGTCGTCCCTAATGTTTGCTAACACGGCTTTTACATACCTCAATATTCACCCCGTTGATGTGGTGGATATTGCCTTGGTTTCATTGTTTGTCTATTTCGCATTACGTTTGATTCGTGGCACGCGTGCCGAACAAATGTTGGTGGGGCTGCTGGTGCTGGTCGTCGTGTATGCACTGGCACGCTATTTCAGTTTACTGACCTTAGAATGGCTTTTTTCTCAGTTCTTCTCATTCTTTATTGTGATCATGGTGGTGTTGTTTCAACACGAGATACGCCGTGGACTCATGCAAGTGGCATTTAATCCTTTATCGCTATCAAGCAGCTCCTCGGTGGAGAAAATGATCGATGATTTGGCGGACTCAGCCGTTGCATTGACGCATCGACATTGGGGAGCCCTGTTTGTTATTGAACGCGATACGGGGTTAAATCACTTGATTGAGCCTGCGATGCAATTGGATATTCCCTTGTGCCCTGATACAGCATTAACGGTATTTTGCCCTAAAGCACCGCTGCATGATGGTGCGGTTGTAGTTCGTCAAACGGCGGATGGTGGGTGTATGGTTGCTGCACGCGTACTGTTACCGTTGACCCAATCTCATACCTTACCTGGTGATTATGGTACACGCCACCGTGCAGCTGTTGGTCTGGTTGAGGAAAGTGATGCCCTAGTCATTGTGGTATCCGAAGAGCGCGGGCAAATTCATATTGCCAATCAAGATGGACTGAGTGAAGCATTGGATCGCCGAACGCTGGTTGCCTTGTTATTGCAAGAGCTACGCCCCAGCGTTTCACGGTGGAAGTCCTGATGAGCCCTTTTTGGCGCGCTGTTACGTTGTATTTTTGGGCTTTATTGATTGCCATCATGCTATGGTTTCAGGTTCATGGTCAGGGCGAAAGCACGTTAAGTATGGATGTTTCTTTGCAATTGCGGGGCTTGGCGAGTGATATGGTGCTGGTGAACGATTTGCCCGACCATGTCAAGGTGACCATCAGTGGCTTGCAGGCACGGTTGAAATCGCTGAACGAAAAAGAGTTGTATATTTCACTCTCGGCTCATGGCATTCATACGCCTGGTGTGGTGGAGCGGTCATTATTGGCAGACGCGTTGCACCTTCCCCCTGGCTTGGTGGTCGATAAAATTCAACCAGACCGCCTACAATTGCAAGTGGATCGTTTGGGTGAAAAAAAGGTGTCGGTGATTCCTGATGTGCTCGTTGCATCAGGTTGGAGCAGTGAAACCATTAGTGTTACACCCAGCCAAGCCACGCTTAGCGGGCCGGAAATTTGGTTGGAACCATTGAACAGTCTCACCACAGAACCCATACGACCAGAACTTAAATCAGGTCCCTTTGAGATGACGGCTGGTGTGGTGATCCCCACGGATAAAGCGGTGAAGTTAATTCATTACAACGGCGCGTTTTTGGTGCGCGGTTATCTACGCCGCAACCGTGAACAACAAGAATCGAATATCCCAGAACCTGCAACAAGCACCGAGGAGCATACTCTCTAATGCGTAAATATTTTGGCACTGACGGCGTTCGCGGAACCGTCAATCAATACCCCATGACAGCAGAATTCGCCCTGCAATTAGGTCGCGCTGCGGGTCATGTCCTGACCCAGCATATACCGCATCAAGCCCATATTCTGATTGGTAAAGACACGCGTTTGTCGGGCTATATGATTGAATCAGCCCTCTGCGCTGGTTTGACGGCCCAAGGCATGAATGTGCAATTGGTGGGACCGATTCCGACTCCTGCTGTTGCTTATTTAACGCGCAGTTTGCGTGCCGATGCAGGCGTGATGTTGTCGGCTTCTCACAACCCTGCGGGTGATAATGGTATTAAATTTTTTGGTGCTGATGGTTTTAAATTACCCGATGAAAGGGAATTAGCCATTGAACAACTGATGGATGATTTACCGCCCCTTCCTTCCGCCTTGAATGTCGGGAAAGCGATGCGTGTGGACGATGCGCGTGGACGTTATATTGAATTCCTTAAATCATCCTTGCCACGCAATCTGCGTTTTGATGGTTTGCGTGTTGTTGTCGATTGCGCCCATGGTGCAGCTTATGATGTAGCACCGCGTTTATTGCAAGAACTTGGCTGCGAAGTGATTGCCCTATTCAATCAGCCTGATGGTTTTAATATCAACGAGCAGTGCGGCTCCACCTACCCAGCAGCCATGTGTCAGCGTGTGGTGGCAGAGCAGGCCGATCTTGGTTTAGCGTTGGATGGTGATGCTGACCGACTCATCGCTTGTGATGCGCAAGGGCAAGTCGTCGATGGTGACCGTGTGATTGCCATACTTGCAGACCATGCGGCGAAGCACGGTCGATTGCAAGGCGGTGCTGTGGTTACTACGATCATGAGTAATATGGGGCTAGCGCGTTACCTTGAAGGGAAGGGATTGGAGATGTTGCGCGCCTCGGTAGGTGATCGTTACGTGTTGGAATTGATGCGTGAACGCGGTTGTAATATTGGCGGCGAACAATCAGGGCATATGATTATGCTCGACCATAATACCACAGGTGATGGTTTGATGACGGCTTTGCAGCTACTCTGCGCCATGCAGGATGAAGCAGTGCCCTT
>JAUZQP010000080.1 GCA_030950965.1 Mariprofundaceae bacterium | reverse complement strand
GAGTCGGAATATGTGGCGATGCACAGCCTGTTTCGCGGCGGTCGCCGTTAGTCTTGCGGCTGTAAGCTGCCATGGTGTAACCGCACCGTGCGGTCGGTCGCTTGTGCCAGCGCGCTACTGTGGGTGACCATGATGACGGCTGCTTGCTCTTCTTGGCACAGTTCACGCAGTGCTTGAAACACCGATCGAGCGGTGGCTTCGTCGAGGTTTCCTGTCGGCTCATCGGCTAATAATAGACGGGGTTTAGTCGCTAGAGCCCGAGCTACGGCGACGCGCTGCGCCTCTCCGCCTGAAAGGTGGGCGGGAACATGATCGGCACGATCGGTTAGCTTCATACGCTCTAGTAACGATAGGGCGCGGTTGCGGATACTCTTTTTTTCATCACCACGAATCATCAGCGGCAACATAATATTTTCAATCGCAGTGAGTTCGGGAATTAAATGATGCGCTTGGTAAATAAAGCCGAGCTGTTTATTGCGCAGCACTGCCCGCGCTGATGCACCCAACCCCAGTATTTCCACATCATTGAGGTGAATAGAGCCTTGGTCGGCATCATCCAACGTGCCAAGGATTTGTAACAAGGTGCTTTTACCGCTGCCAGATTCTCCGACAATCGATAAAAACTCTCCGCGAGATAAAGATAACGATACATCTTTGAGCACGGCGATGCTTGTGCTGCTGGTGGTATAAGATTTACATAAGCCCTGCACGTTAAAAAAAGCTGTTTTCTCTGTTTTTTCCATGTTAACGGCGCTGCATCAGGGCTTTGATGGTTTTTTGCACCCGTTTCTTTTGATAAGCTTCAACAATTTTTTTCACCGAAGGGAAGCGTTTGGCAATCGCGTTAAAGTTTTCTCGCGTCAGCTCCATCAGCTCAACATTTTGCCCCGCTACTACGGTGGCAGTGCGCGGTTTGTTGGTTAATAGCGACACTTCGCCAAAGAATGATCCCGCACCCATTTGACCCAAAGCCAGTTGACCACCTGTAGCATCGTTTTTGCTTGTGGTGACCAATACGCGCCCCGAACGAATGAGGTAAAATGTTTCACCGTGCTCACCTTCGCGGACAATAACATCACCACGATTGAAACGGCAAAGGCTAAAGCGTTCAGCCAGTAAAAGACGAATGTTATCGGGTACGCCTTCAAACAGCGGCGTTACAGCCAGCACTTTTGCGAGTACCCGTTTACGATAAAAATCCTCTACCGTGTTCATGATTTGAGGGTATTTGGCAACCCATTGTTCAAATGTTTTGCGGTCGAGCATCAGCACGCCTGTTTCTGTCTCGGCAACGGCAGTATTATCATGCTTGAGGTGAGACATGAACGCATGTTCGCCGAAAAAGTCACTGTCTTGTAAATGCGAATAGATGCGCACTTGCCCATTGGGTAACTGCGTTTGTAAACGTACGGAGCCCATGCCAATTAAATACAGGTATTCACCAGCGCGACCTTCGTGGTAAATAGTTTCACCAGCAGCAAACTCTTTGAGCTCCAATGAGTCAATAAAGGCATCCAGCTCTTCACCTGATAAGCCAGAAAGTAATGGTGTGCGCGTAAACCCCACCTTGAAGCGTGCGGTCGATGACATGTTGAGTGGATTATCCACTTGAGCGGCTGCTTCAACGGTGGCTGTTGATGTTGCCCAATCTTCGCCGCGTTCAGATGATAGCTCTTGCAGCTTCTCTTTGACATCGGTTTGTTGAGGGTCAAGTCGCAGGATGATTTTATTGATAGCAATGGCTTGCACCACGAAGCCTTGCTCGGCATAGGTGGAGGCAATTTGGATGTAATCTTTAATTGCGCCCTTGGTGTCCCCCGTCTTTTCTTTCATCTCGGCTAACTTAGCAAAGACGCGAATATCCGTGGGGTCTAGTTCGTGAACTTGGGCAAAAAAATCACGCGCAAGATCATACTTCCCATCAAGTAACGCGCGTTTTGCTTTGTTGCGAAGATTAGGGAGTGACATACAGCACCTTGATATTATTCATAACGCAGTGCTTCGGCAGGTGGCACATTGGCAGCACGCCACGCGGGGTAAAATGTCGCAGCAAGCCCCAGTATGAAGCTGCAAAGCACAATAATGACGACAGACAGTGGATCAATAATCGAAGGCACATGGTCAATGTAATACACATCCTTGGGCAGGATTTTAATATGGGTAATATTCTCAAAGCTAGCAACAATAACATCCAACTTCCAAGCTAACAACAAACCGAATACTGCCCCAGCGCAGGTGCCTAGTCCACTGAGTAAGCACCCCATCACAAGGAATACGCGCATCACCGATCCATGGGTAGCACCCAATGTTTTAAAAATAGCGATCTCTTTGCGCCGCTCCATCACCACCATCACGAGGGAGGAGATCATGTTAAAGACTGCCACCAACACAATCAACGAAAGAATAATCCCCATCACTACGCGCTCCATCTCCAAGGCGTGGAAAAAGGAACGGTTACGCTGTTGCCAATCGGTGACCCATGCGCCCATAGGCAACACACTGCGGGCATGAATCGCTAAGGCTGTCGCTTGGTCACGGTCGGCGAGCATCAGTTCGATCCCTGTAATGCGGTCGCCTACGCGCTCTAAGCGTTGTACCGCACTCAGCGGAGCCAAAATCATGCCAATATCATACTCGTAAAAGCCTGACTCAAACACACCAACCAGTTTAAAGGAGCGCATGCGCGGGGTCATGCCTGCCGGTGAAACACCGCCCGATGGTGATAGTAGGCGCACTTGATCGCCAATATCTAAACCTAACTTGCGGGCTAAATCTTTGCCCATGACGACTTCAAAACGCACGCCAGGCTGGTCGTTAAGGAAACGTCCCGCGACAATTTTACTGGCAATATGATGTTCGCGGGCTGCCAATACCCCTTTGAGAATCGCGCCACTGGATGCTGAACCACGATTAGCGAGCACCTGCGTGCTTAAATAGGGTGCAGCCGCAATAACACCTGGCAAGGCTTCGCTTTGTTCCATCCATGATTGCCAATCATCCAAGGTGTTATCTGCGCCTTGTACATCAACATGGGAGGAGAAGCCGAGGATTTTATCTTTGAGTTCGACATCAAAGCCATACATCACCGATAGCACAATAATCAATGCTGCCACGCCAATCGCTACGCCAATCGCAGAACTCCAGCCGATTAAGGAGACAAAGCGTTCATCGCGGCGGGACTTTAAGTAACGACGTGCCAGCATCCATTCGTGCGCTGCAATCATGGTGAGCTCCTCAGCCTACAGGTAACGAACATATAGATAGACGTGGGCAATGGCGATGCTAATCAGCATTAGCAGAAAGGCATGGCGCATAAAGGTTAAAAAAGCAATCGGATGCCCTGCACGTTGCGCAAAGCCAGCAACAATGAGGTTGGCTGACGCACCAATGAGGGAGCCATTACCACCCAGGCAAGCACCCAAAGCCAATGCCCACCACAAGGGAACAATCGCATCTGCGCCGCCAAAGGTATCTTCCATGCCTTCAATCATAGGAATCATGGTGGCAACAAAGGGGATGTTGTCAACCAAAGCTGAGGCAATAGCAGAAATCCATAATACAGCGGCTAACGTAGCGTTAAAATCACCACCTGTTAAAGCCAGGGTTTGCTCGGCTAGCCAGCCAATCGCACCCGTATGTTCCACACCGGTAACCACTATGAATAGACCGACGAAAAAGAAAATAGTCGTCCATTCGATTTCGCCCATAATTTTCTCGTAGGCGTGCTCCTTTTCATCCGTGCTGCTTCCCCATGTTTGCAGCAGCAACAACAGAGCCGCACCAAACATGGCAATGGTAGCAGGCTCGAGACCTAGGTTATGAGCAACCGAAAAGCCAGCAATGACTAAACCCAAGACCAACAGGCTTTTTTTCAGCAACGGCACATCGGTAATGGCCTCTTTTTCGTTGAATTTCATCAGCATTTGGCGTTTTTCTTCGCTGGCACTGAGGTCACGACCAAAGATCCACCAGACGATTGCCATCGTAACGATGAAAATAACAGGGATGATGGGGGCAAGGTTCAGTAGAAAATCAGTAAAGCTTAAGTGCGCCGCCGAACCGATCATAATATTGGGCGGGTCACCAATCAACGTCGCCGTTCCGCCGATATTAGAGGCAAGAATTTGAGCGAATAAATAGGGGTAAGGGCGTACACCCAAGGCATCGGTAATCAGCAAGGTAACAGGTGCAATCAACAACACGGTAGTTACATTGTCCAAAAAGGCAGAAAACACAGCGGTGACCACGGACAGCATCAGCAGCACCCCCCACGGTTCACCCTTAACCGATTTAGCAGCGCGGATGGCGACGTATTGAAACATGCCTGTTTTTTGGCTGATTGCTACAATAATCATCATACCGGTAAGCAAGCCGATGGTGTTGAAGTCCACGCCTGCAATGGCTTGCTGCTGGGTGATCACACCGCATAAGATCATCAGCCCTGCGCCAAGCAACGCGAGTACAGCACGATTGAATTTCTCCATCATAATCACACCGTACACCATCAATAAGATGGACACGGCCAACCACAAAGGGTCTAGGCCAAAAATCACATGTTGGGCCTGCGGCATCGCTTCACTGTGCACTATTTTTCTCCACGGCATTGCTTAAACTATTCAAAATATCTTCAGCGGAAATCACGCCCAATAAGTGCTGTTGTTGATCGATGACAATGGCACACTCATGCTTGCCATAGCGCATCAAGGCAGCAGCGACAGCAAGGATCGATTCTTCGGCGTTAACCAGCAACGGTGGCGCGTCCATCAAGCTCGTCACAGCAAGATTACGCCCTTCCATGTAACTGCTGAGTAGCAGATCCATATCAGGAGCGAAGGCTAAGTCGCCAAGGTCACCCGAAAGAATGTAAGCGGGCAGCAGATGCTCCATGATCGAAAAGGTCGATACGGCGCCAACCACCACGCGTTCTTGGTTAATCACAGGGAACATGCGCACATGAGTTTCACGTACGCGAGCGATGAGGTCAACGAGCACCTCTTGTTCGTAGGCCGTTATCACCGCTGTTTTCATGATGTCTTTTGCGCGCATGTTCTCTCCTAGGGTAGAGTGCTTAGCTTTGTTCAGGTCGCATGTGGGGGAATAATAGTACATCACGAATGGCGTGTTGCCCTGTCATCATCATCACCACACGATCCACACCAATGCCAACACCTGCCGCGCAAGGCATACCGTATTCCAGTGCGCGAATGTAATCGTAATCAATATCGGTGGCTTCGTCATCGCCTGCCGCTTTAGCCTTAACCTGCTCAAGGAAGCGACCTTGTTGGTCGTCGGGGTCGTTCAGCTCGGAGAAGCCATTGGCAATTTCACGCCCTGCGACAAACAGTTCAAAGCGGTCGGTTACGGTTGGTTCATCATCATTGCGCCGAGCTAAGGGGGATACTTCGACAGGGTAATGCGTGATAAACGTCGGTTGCGTGAGCTCTTTTTCGACTAGCGCTTCAAACAACGCCAGTAAATAATGCCCAGCCTTCCATGTAATCAAGGGTTTAAGGTCAGGCGCAACCTGCAGGCAAACGGTCGCTAGCGTTGCTTTGTCATCGGCATGACCGCGTAAATCAGGGCGTTTTTCAAACACTGATTCATCTAGGCGCAGGCGTGTAAAGGGTTGGGTGAAATCAATATCCACCCCTTCCCAGGTAACTTGTGGCGTGTTAATCCCTGTTGCAATCTCGCGCAGAATCGATTCGGTGTTGTCCATCGCTATCTGAAAATCAGCATACGCTTGGTAGAATTCTACCATCGTGAACTCAGGGTTATGCGTGGCATCAACGCCTTCGTTGCGGAAGTTACGGTTGATTTCAAACACACGCTCAAAGCCGCCGACCAATAGCCGTTTTAAATGCAACTCTGGTGCAATACGCAGTACCAACGGAATATCCAGCGCGTTATGATGGGTCGTGAAAGGACGGGCTGCCGCGCCTGTCGCTTGGGCATGGAGCATGGGTGTTTCCACCTCGATAAACCCTTTATCTTCCAGTGAACGACGAAACAGGGACAAAATACGTGAGCGCGTGAGGAAGGTATGACGTGACTCTTCGGAGACAATCAAATCAACATAACGCTGGCGGTAACGTAATTCTTTGTCGGCTAAGCCATGCCATTTTTCAGGCAAGGGGCGCAAACATTTGGCAACTATTTCGATATGAACAACACGCACGGATAGTTCACCCGTGCGTGTACGGAACACCTCACCTTCAGCCCCGACAATATCACCTAAATCCCACTTTTTGCTTGCCAAATAAACATCGGCATCATGCATCATGTCGCGATTGAGGAACAATTGCAGCGCGCTACCTTCGCTTTGAACACGAATAAAGCTGGATTTACCCATCACGCGGTGGGCGACGATACGACCTGAAACGCGCACGACAGCCTTGACCTCTTTCAGCGTTGCATCATCCGTATCATCGTACTGGTTCAACAGGCTGGTCAACGTGGTGCTATTGCGCCAGTGGTTGCGGTATGCCAAGCCTTGCTCGCGCATCTGCGTCAGTTTTTCTCGGCGGACCGTGATTTGTTCGGGGGTTTTAGTGGTGTCGGCGGTGCGGTGTTCTTCGCTCATAGTGTCTCAGTCAATCAGGCAATGCGGCTGTTAAGTTCAAGGTCGGCAAAAAAGAATGCAATTTCATTCGCTGCATTTTCTGCTGAATCGGAACCATGAACGGCATTGGCATCAATAGAATCAGCATGATCGGCACGAATCGTGCCTGCTTCTGCCTCTTTCGGGTTGGTTGCACCCATGAGCTGGCGGTTCAAAGCAATCGCATTTTGACCCTCCAAGACCATCGCTAAAGCAGGGCCTGAGGACATAAAGCTGCATAGGTCACCATAAAAAGGACGCTCTGCATGAACGGCGTAAAAACGACCCGCTTCAGCAGCAGACAGTTGCTGCAGGCGTACAGCAATCACAGACAAACCATTTTCTTCAAAACGACGGATGATGTCACCCACTACATTTTTAGCGACAGCATCTGGCTTGATAATAGATAACGTGCGTTGAACAGCCATTAATAATCTCCTTGAGATATAATAAGTATAAATACCCGGGACGCGGGCGCGGCAGTATAGAAGTCTGTGGCTCAATAGTAAACCAAGGACTCCACCGTGTGATGCTTGTGGTTTCCTAGTTTTTTTGCCATTCAAGCAAGGAAAGGGAGGTGAGGAGAACAACAAAAACTAAAAAGAAAAGTGTGTTTTTTACACCTGCAAGGGTATTTTCTTTAGTTTTTGATTGCATGGGCGAGGGACAGCATCGCCACTTGTTATCATTCATTGTGTATCCGTTCAACTGCCCCCTGTTTTTTCACCCTGCAAGGCGAAAGCGCGCAGTTTACGCTTGGGTAAATGAGCACTTTCAACGCCGCAGGTGGGAAAACAGGGGAGTAGATGAACGGATACTTCATTGTTATATTAGGGAGGCGTTTATGAATGCGTTGAAAAAGATCACCTTGTTGTCGATTGCTGCTGTGATGGGGTTGTCGTTCATTACTTGGGGAACCCAAGCCAGCATTAAGGCTGGCGATATTACAGGGGGCAAAAAAGCCCCCCATGTGAATATTGCTATTTTCCATAAATTGCATGGGCAAGAGGGTTTTAGCTACCCTAAATATATTGCCGCTCATGACATCCTACATGCCATGCAGGACAAGGCGCAATTTATCAGCATTAATCATACCGCTGGCGTGATGGATGGCGATATTCTAACATCTTCCAATGATGTGTTACGCGAAGGCAGTGACAAGGGCTTTGAAGATTTTGGTGTTGATTGCCAGCTCACCATTCACTTAAAGGCTGGTGATGTTGCTTTGGCAGGAATTTGTGAAATTTTAATGGTTGATCAAGACGGCCGAGAAATTGAACACAAAGCGATGGTGAAACCCACAACCCTTGAAGCGGGCAAAGACTGGGTGCTGCTGTATAACGATGAAGAGGATGGCATTGCTATTTATGCCGATGAAAACATGGGTAAAGAATAATTACTTGAATATAAACCTTTTTTCATTCATCTTTTGCCGTCTTCCCTGAATGGTTCAGGCAGCCTCCTAGGAGGCTGCCTGACAATAGAGACCGTAGCAGGGATTCCTTTTTTGAGTCATGTTTTTCGGCTATTTAACGAAAATAGACGGAAATCATGGTCGAAATGGGGATTCCGCAGTATGGAGCATGAACCAATCACCGTGCATTGATGTTCCATGGCATAGGCTGGCGCAAAATCAGGGGATTTTAAAGAAAGAAGAGGAGAGCTTATGAAGCATGTTAAAACATTATCATGGTGCGGAATTGTTGTCGCTGCAATCATGATGATAACCAGTTATGGTGTGTCATCAAGTATTAAGGCGGGTGATATTACAGGCGGAAAAAAAGCCCCCCATGTGAATATCGCCATCTTCCATAAATTACATGGGCAAGAGGGTTTTAGCTACCCTAAACATATTGCTGCCCATGACATTCTACATGCCATGCAGGACAAGGCGCAATTTATCAGCATTAATCATACCGCTGGTGTGATGGATGGCGATATTTTAACATCTTCCAATGATGTGTTACGCGAAGGCAGTGACAAGGGCTTTGAAGATTTTGGTGTTGATTGCCAGCTCACCATTCACCTAAAGGCTGATCATGTTACTTTGGCAGGAATTTGTGAAATTTTAATGGTTGATCAAGACGGGCGAGAAATTGAACACAAAGCGATCGT
The DNA here is from genome assembly GCA_030950965.1 of Mariprofundaceae bacterium. Taxonomy (GTDB): domain Bacteria; phylum Pseudomonadota; class Zetaproteobacteria; order Mariprofundales; family Mariprofundaceae; genus AB-137-C09. The sequence goes on along the minus strand of JAUZQP010000080.1, from coordinate 5,690 downwards.
GAAACCCACAACCCTTGAAGCGGGCAAAGACTGGGTACTGCTCTATAACGATGAAGAAGATGGCATTGCTATTTATGCCGATGAAGAAATGGGCATGGAATAAGGCAACGCGCAATAAATAACCCACCAAACTCGCTTGTCTTTTTGCTCAGTATCGGCGTTGCAAAAAAGCTTACATAGTGAGCTATGTAAGCTATGTAAGCTATGTAAGCTATGTAAGCTATGTAAGCTATGTAAGCTATGTAAGCTTTTTTCGCCTTGATGCGAAATAAAAATCTTGCGTAATTTTGGTAAATCATTTATTGCGCGTTACCTAACCTAAATTATTCACCAATACTGTCGCGCCCTTGCTTGCCCCTTTGTCTGCAACGAACACCCTGCTAGGAGGCTGTCCGACAATAGAAAGACCTACTGCGGAACCCCCATTTCGGTCATGATTTCCGCCTGTTTTCGTTAAATAGCCCTGCTATTCGCCTCAAACAGCTGAAAATCATGACTCAAAATGGGAATCCCTCGCTACGGTCTCTATTCTCGGACATCCTCCTAGTCGAGCGTATCCATGGGTACGCTACTCCCAGCAAGGCATCCGTTGCAAACAAAAGTTCTACGCAATCATCACGACGATTTATGAATAATTCAGGCTAAGATCTTGAATATACGTATGATTTACTTCATATTTTGCCGCTGAAGATTAAAGGAGCGTATCTATGAAACAGATTAAAGTATTATCATTGTGCATGGTTGCCGTAGCTGCCGTGATGATGGTAACGAGTTATGGTGTGTCATCCAGCATCAAAGCGGGTGACATTACAGGTGGCAAAAAAGCACCGCATGTAAATGTGGCAATTTTCCACAAACTGCATGGTCAGGAAGGCTTTAACTACCCCGCACACATGGCTGACCATGACATTCTCCACACGATGCAGGGCAAGGCGCAATTTATTAGCATCAATCATACAGCAGGTTTGATGGATGGTGATATTCTGGCGATTGGCAACGATGTGTTGCGTGAAGGTGCCGATAGCGCATTTGAAGACTTCGGTGTGGATTGCCAGTTGAATATTCACATTAAAGCTAACGGCGTTTCTTTAGCAGGCCTTTGTCAGGTTCTGATGGTAGATCAAAGTGGTAGAGAAATTGAACACAAAGCAATCATCAAGCCGACCACAATGGAAGCGGGTAAAGGCTGGGTGTTGCTTTATAACGATGCTGAAGATGGTATTGCCATTTATGCGGACGAAGAGGTGGGATTGGAATGAAACAGATAGCACTATCCTTAGCGGTAGCTTTTATGGTGGCAGCACTGCCTGTCACGGTACCAACAATGGGGCAAGCGCAAGCGGCTGAAACCACAACCAGCGAGATGGAAGCAAAATTGAATGCCATCGAAGATCGTTTGAGGCGCACCAAATTAGTCATTAAGAAGCTCAAGCATGATTATTTATTGGCCGTCAAAAGCGAGCAGGACATGGCTGATTCGGGCATGGCTAAAGAAGATGTGAAACATGTTGAACGAGAGTTTAAGCATAAGGTGGAACAGATGATTGACACCGCCTTAGAAGAGATCAATAGTATTTAACCACTATTGTTCCAGTGCTAGCAACGCGCCCGACAACTCGGGCGCGTTTTTTTTGTGCGCGCCACCCTACTTCAGCACAAATCGCGCGATTCAAAGTCGGGGTAACATGCGTTACTGAAATAAAGACCATGCGCGGGAGCCGTGACTCCTGCATGTTGGCGGCTTTTTTGATTGAGTATTGTAGGAATGTCAGTCGCGTGCCAACGACCTAAACCGACGGCAACCAAGCACCCCGTAATATTACGCACCATGTGGTAAAGGAAGCCATTGGCTTGCACATCAATGAGGATTTCATGACCACGCCGTTGTACATCCAGCCGTTTCATGGTGCGAACAGGGGAATGCGCTTGGCAACCGCTGGCACGCACGGCACTGAAGTCATGCTCACCAAGGAAGTGTTCGGCAGCTTGCTGCATAGCTGCCACATCCAGTGAACGTGGCATCCACCAGTGTCGCCACGGGTGCAGGGCTGAGGCGGTATGGCGGTTCCATATTTGGTAACGGTATTGTCGCTCTAAACAATCAAAACGAGCATGGAAACCAGCCGCCACAGGACGCACTGCCAACACCATCACACCTTCAGGCAAACGACTGTTCACCCCATGAATGTAAGCACGAGGCGAACGTTCAAAACGACTTTGCAGCACATCAGCATGCACCAACATCGCTTCACCATGCACGCCAGCATCAGTACGACCAGCCCCCACACAAGCAACAGGACGACTTTCGATGGTGGCAAGAGCCTCTTCCAACACGGCTTGCACCGAAGTGGCATTATCTTGTCGCTGCCAACCGTGGAAGGCTGGCCCGCTGTATTCTACACAGAGAGCAATACGCTGTGTCATCACGGCTTGCTGCTGCGCCGTTGTTCACCGACAACGCGACTGGCTTCTTGAATACTGAGTTGAATCGCGCCGCGCCCTGAACCTGTGCAAGGCACCCACGGTCGATCAATCTTTTTGCGTAAATGCCGTCCCAACGTGGTACGCATCATGCACATCAGAACGACGACATCGGCAGCTTTAACGCAACTTAATAGATGATCCAACTCGCGGTTCCAGTTCGATGACCACCCCGTATGCTCAAAGCGCAAACGTACATGCGGCAACGTCTTGCCTACCCAAGCGATGACATCATCGTCATAACGCTGTTGAATTTCATTGCCACCAATGAACACGATGCGCACAGGTTGGGGGGCGCTAGAATGGCTCGTTGTTTCAACACTATCCGTTGGTAAGGCTTGTTTTAATTGTTGGATGAGGGCGCGATCAATCTGCCATGCTTTACATTGCTCAAGAATTTGCAGCGCGGCATTACCACGTTGGTCGCGGTAGAGGTAAAACAACTCAGGCATCAGTGCCGCGCAGCGTGTGTCATTGCCCATGATCCGAGCTAAATAGACGCGAGCCCACAGGCCATCTTCTTCACTCCAAAAAAGAAGGTGTTTTTTATCCAACAAGTACTGATCAAAGTCGGCGCGCAAGGCAGAGTTATGCCACGCGCTGTGCTCCATTACATCCAGTGCATCACGACCGAGCTCAAGCAACGCTGAGTTTGGAGACTGGGGCATGGCGTTGAGCAACACCATCGATTGAGCATAAGCCTCAGCGTTGGGTTCTTCACGGTCGCTATGCATAGCCTGTTGTAGATAAGTAAGTACGGATTCATCCCCATGGCGTAATACTTGAGGTAGCACACCACTGCGGCAAAATAGATGCCAAGCTTGGGGGGCATGTGACTCAATCAACTTGATCGCGATATCGGGAAGCAGGGATGCATCAACCAGTGATACGCCTTCGAGAAAGAATACTACATCATCCTCTGGGATCATCGACAAACTATGAATGCCACTCCATTTACTATGAATATCAGGCACATCAGCACTGTTGATGCGGTACACCAACATGCTCACTTCAATAAATTGTGCGGTACTCAACATACCCATGGTTTCATAAAAACGGCGTGCCCGAGAAAGGAGCATGCCCACCACCGCTTGACGGGCATAATACTGTGCTTGTTCGCCATCTTCTGTTTGCTGATGGTTACGAAAGCGCAAAAAAGCAGTCATGGCTAAAATATAATTCGCATTGGCGGCATTTTCGACCAAGGCGACCGCTTGCTCCGCATCATTCACCGCCTTGCTTAAGGCTGCCAGCATGCCTTGTTGCTGCTCTTTGGAGGCTTTTAAACGCACCTCGTGCAAGGCGCGAAAGCCCGCTCGCAACAGGGCAATATCAGCAAATAGCTCCGCGCGCGGCGCGCTTTGATTCAGTGCCTCGAAGTATTCTAAGGCCTTGGTAAAACGCCCCATCGCTTGCAACACTTGACCATAACGGCGTTTAGCACGGAATAGTGTCTCTGCATCAAACCCTGCACTGGCTTGCTCCATGCGCTGCACCACCTGCGTTAAGTAATCAAGGGCGATGCCAGGCCCTTCCAAGTGTAAAAGTTGCTCGCCAGCCTGTAGTGCCTTGATGACGAAACGGTCATTTGCCACTTGAATCATCGCTTTAAGCATGTTGAGCGCTTCATGGTGGTATTGATGCGCAGCCATATAGTCAAACAGGTGGTTCGCCAGTGCTGTACCCATGAAGCCTGACGTGCCGATATAGGGCTCCAGCTCATAGCCCCATGTTGCATAGGTAGTTTTGAATGCTTCGTCGTCACCTTGGTGAACACAGGCAGCCAGCCAGCCCGTGACATACCATGCTTTACGCAAGCCATCCATTGTGGTGGAGGCATAAACATCTTTTATTTCATGCTGAAGCAATAGGGCATCGGCAAAACCGATGTGAAAATAATGGTGTGTGCGACGACTGTTAAGATGTAGTAATTCATCCAGTAAATCTGCAATTTTATCATGACTTAGCGCGCCAGACTCTTGCAGTGCTGTGGCAATGATATGTTGATGAATCACCTCGTCTAAGGTGGTGAAGTCATCCATACCTGCCTGCACTAGCACGGGGGCAGCTTGCGTAACAGGAGGCTCTTGCACCACGGCAGTCGATTCAGACACCCATTGTGGAGATTGCTGCTGCCATGCCTCAGCAAGGTGGCAGTAGCATGCGCGCTGGTCATCACCGTTGGCAACAAACGGTAGTGCGTTAATCGCATGTGCTAAATCGATGATGCTAATATTTAAATGGTGCGCGTTATTTAACGCCTCACGCCATTGTTCTGTGCTTGGTATGGTGTCGTTATCATCGTCCATGCCTGCTGCTTCTAGCAAGATCGTGGTTAAACGCTCACGATGCTGGCGATAAAACAGACGGATCAGTTCCAGCCACTGGGTTTCATCCAGTATGGCTGCAAGATGAGGCTGCATCAGTTCGATGCGTTTAGCTAACGGTAAGCGTTCGATGAACAATAAGCGCATACGTTGATGCCGCGCTGTATTTTCCATCAGTGTTTGCCAGGCGCATTTTTGTAGCTCATCACCATGGCTGAGTAGGGCCTGCCAATCCATCAAGGCTTGCTGTTGTTCACTTCTCGTGAGGGTGTTAAACAGCGTGGTTCCGTTCAATATTGGTTTAATCATAAGCAACCTGGGTTATGAAGTGTGAGGCGCGAAACAGATCCGCTGGTCGCCCAATATCGAACCAATAGCCATCGTGGAACAGACCAGCACATTGATGCGCTGCCATACAAGGGTGTATGATATCAAGCAGTGAAAAAGCAGTCGCCGCAGGACGCTCCAGCAGTAAAGATGCTGGCCAGTGAGATACGCCCGAAAACGTATAACGCCTGCCGTGACTCGCGTTGATGCGTCCATCGTGAAGATGAAAATCACCTTGAGCGTGGTGAGGAGGATTAGCAACCATGGCTAGCGTGACGGCATCCCCTTGTTGTAGGGCGCGAAGGTCAATGTTGCTACAAATATCCGCATTGTGAACAAGAACGGATGTGGGGTTCGGCAGTTGTAATATCGCTTGGCGTAAGCCACCGCCTGAATCCAATAATTGGGCTTCAGGGCTGTAATAGAGCCGCACGCCGAAGCGTTCACCACGCCCCAACGCCATCATGATTTGATGGGCGTGGTGGTGAACATTGATCGCAATATGACGGATGCCAGCCGCCACCATACGCTGAATCACGCGGACAATTGCAGGTA
>JAUZQP010000008.1 GCA_030950965.1 Mariprofundaceae bacterium | reverse complement strand
CCTTGATGCTGAATAAAAAACCTGCGCGATTTTGGTAGATTATTTATTGCGAGTTACCTAAGTAGGTGCTATAATACTATCTAAATGCTGGCGTGCAGCATCACAGTCTTTTCGAATTTGCCTAGCCAGTGCGTCAGCATGCTTGAATCTGCGATCTTCACGAATGCGCGTTACAAAACGGACAATAAGCCGATGGTGATACAAATCAAGGGTTTCATCAAGTATATGTGTTTCCAAAATCAGACTGCGACCTTGGAAGGTAGGGCGATAACCAAAATAAGCTACGGCTGGTAGGTAATGCACCATACCATCAGCATGGAGAATGCCAGCCCATACGGCATAAATGCCTGCTGGTGGATGAACCAAACACTCCGTTTCTAAGTTCGCAGTAGGGAAGCCTATCGTACGACCACGCTGTTCACCCTTACAAACGTGCCCCGACACTTCGTAAGGACGGCCGAGCAATGCTTCCACCGCTGCAAAATCTGCCGCTTCGATGAGCGAACGGATGCGACTGGATGACACCACGCCGCCATGCAGTTCAAAAGCATTTGCCTCAGTCACCGTAAAGTTCAATGATTCGCCGAGTTCGCGCAGCATTGCACTATGACCTTGGCGATCATGACCAAAAGCAAAATCATAGCCCACGTGCATATGTTTGAAGCGAAATGCTTGATGCAAGGTACGGGTGAATGTTTCGGCAGACCATTGTGCTAAAGCTTTGTCAAAAGGTAACACCAAGGTACTATGAACCCCCGTGTCACGAATCCAGCTCAAGCGATCATGCAGCAAGCACAAGCGGCGTGGCGCTTCATCGGGAAAGAGTACGGCACGCGGATGTGGTTCAAATGTTACCAAATTTGACGGGCCACCCACCGCACGAGCATGACCGTCAAGTTCGGCCAATACTTGTTGATGCCCTAAATGCACACCATCAAAATTACCAATGGTAATGGCACCGCCTTGTACTTCGGGGTAATCACTGATTGCATCCCAAGAACGCATCACCCGCATCATGATGCTACACCTGCACCAAACGCTAGCAACAAGGCAAGCATGGGTGCACCAGAATTAATTTTACCCTCTATCACCCATTCCATAGCTTTGCTGCGCGGACACCAAAAGCGGCGAATATCCTCTTGCTCATCGGCTACACCACCACCATCACCCACAGGCTGATGCCGATTCACACGCGCTAAATACAGGGTAATGCGTTCCGATGTACCACCAGGACTGACGTAATACTGACCCAAAGGCTCCAAGTGATCTGCCGCATAACCGGCCTCTTCGACGCATTCACGGCGGGCTGTGGCTTCGACACCTTCACCTATTTCAACCATGCCTGCGACGATTTCAATTAACCAAGGGTTATCCTGCCGCACAGCAGGGCCAATGCGGAACTGTTCGAGTAGTAATACAGCATCGCTGGCTTCATCATACAATAAAACGGCTACGGCATCGCCGCGCTCCATGTTTTCACGCTCGACGCGCAAGGGGGGGCCATTGAAACAATCATGTTCTACAGTATGACGATCGAGAGAAAAAAATCCTTGATAGCAGGACTGCTGCGACAAAAAACGGTAATTCATACGTTGCACCCTATCGCCACCGCTTAATTGAGCCAGAATTCTAATTTAGGGGCACGGAATGTGGTTTATATCCTTCGCTATGTACCTACTTAGCACCCATTGTGCTACAGCCAAGGCAGTTGCTTCGTCAGAACGAGCGGCCAAAGCTTCCATAGCTGCGCATAGCTCGCCATAACCATGTTCATCATGGTTGTGATGAAACAGACGAGCTGCCAGCGCCAGCAAGGTTTGCCCCGCCAGCAGGTAACGCTCTGGCAACAAAGGCTGCAAACGCTCAGCATCGCGCAGATAGACCATCTCACCACGTCCCTGCTGCCATTGCACATGCAAATGATGTAGCGGTGCAAGCTCTGCTTGCAAACGACGTTTACTGTTACGGATACCGCGTGCCAATAAAGAAAGACGACCATGATGCGGCGTTAGAATATGATAAATAAACGATGTTTCTCGGTAAGGAATAGCACGCAACAACAAGGCTTGATCTTGTATCATTGTAAGTAGTCGCCCATAATTATTTTAACATTTCTAATCTTGTTTATTTCACGATCTTCGGCGTTACAAAAAAAGCTATCCTGCCTAAATTCTTGGGTAAATACGACATGGAAAAATATAACTTCCTTAATTATCAGTTAGTTATATTTTTTAAAAATAAACTTACCCTAGGATTTAGGCAGGATACATCAAACCCACACTCCCATGCGCTGCGTGGTAATCTGTATGTAGCACGTAGGTTGGGTAGAGCGAAGCGAAACCCAACACAGCCACGGAACCCGAAAATGCCACGAAACCCAACAAAGCCACGCACCCCATACACACAATACACGAATAACATACACCATTGATTTAAACGGCGTTGTGTTGATCATGGCAATGGTTTGAATAGTTGAGCGGGGTTATGTTGGGTTTCGCTTCGCTCTACCCAACCTACGCTTCACTGTTCTTATGGCATTGCTCATGTAATGATTCAGGCTTCCCGTCTAAGATGGGAGAAAAGGTTTATAACCACAACAGTCACGCCACTGTGGGTAGGCATGATAAGCCTTAAAAGCAAAGCATAGCTCGCTATGTAAGCTTTTTTTTGCAACGCCGATGCTGGGCAAAAAGACAAGCTATTTTGGTAGATTATTTGTTGCGAGTTACCTAACTATCAGTACCCAAGCCAAGATCATGTAGCTTTGCAGGTTGATCGAACCAATTAAGATCGACTTTTACCCATAGTCGCAAGTCCACAGGTTGACCCAAGAGTTCTTCCAAACCCTTGCGTGCAGCGATGCCCATACGCTTCATCTGGAAGCCACCTTTGCCAATGAGCATCGGTTTATGGCTTTCGCTACCCACTAAAATTACGGCTTCGATATTAATACCTTTGGATGTCTCTTCAAATAGCTCAACATCCACAGCAGTTTGGAAGGGGATTTCTTGGTGCATAGCAAGAAAGACTTGTTCACGCACATATTCAGAAGCCAATTGACGTTGGCTTTGATCGGTGAACCAATCGATATCATAACGCGCTTCTGCTTCTGGCAAATGCTGATGTAATGTGCGTAACAAGCCATCAACTTGCGTCCCTTTACGGGCAGATAATGGAATAAAAGCCTTGGCATCAGGGTCTAAGCGTTGCATTTCTTGCAGACGCGGCAATAACAATGCTTTATCAATTAAATCAACTTTGTTAAGAATATGAATACGCGGAACATCCAAATGATTTTCAGCAAAGCGCGTGATTAGACGACTACTCATGGTATCCAAGGGGCGACTGGCATCCTGCATAATAGCCAATACATCAGCTTCTTCGGCTGCTGCATAGGCAATACGCACCATGTTTTTATTTAATTGCAATTTACCCTTATGAATGCCTGGCGTATCCACAAAAATCATTTGTGCATGATCATCGGTATGAACACCCAAAATACGATGGCGCGTAGTTTGCGGTTTTGGAGTCACAATCGCGACCCGTGCACCAATGATTTTATTCATCAAGGTTGATTTCCCAACGTTGGGTCGCCCCAATAAGGCGATGGTTCCGCAGCGATATGTCATATTTATTTTCCTGTTTTTT